>JBAPWO010000176.1:0-1531 GCA_049283735.1 Candidatus Dormiibacterota bacterium | reverse complement strand
TGCACTTCCATGCGCTCGAGTTCGGCAATCTCGCCATGTTCGGCCAGCGCCCAGAGTTCTTCCAACACTTCGTCGAACTGTTCTTCGTCGGCCATGGCGAAGACTTCCTGAACTGCAATCTTGCCATGATGCAATTCAATGCGGCGGTCGGCGAGGCGGGCAACGACGGGGTCGTGCGTAACCATCACGATAGTTCTTCCCTGCTGATGCAGTTCGCGCAACAGACGCAGCACGATCTCCTCGTTCGCGGCATCGAGATTTCCCGTGGGCTCGTCGGCGAGAACAATTTTGGGATCGTTGATCAGAGCCCGCGCTATGCAGACGCGTTGCTGCTCGCCTCCGGAAAGTTGCGAGGGAACGTGATGCGCACGCTCTTTCAATCCCACTCGCTGCAAAGCGTCCAGCGCTTCTTGTTCGTCGGTCATGCTGTGGAAGTACTGGGCCAGCATTACATTTTCGAGTGCGGTGAGATAAGGAATCAAATGAAACTGCTGAAACACGAAACCGATTTTCTCCGCGCGCACGCGATTCAGTTCAGTCGCAGAAATGTTGGCCACATCTTTGCCATCCAGCCAAATCTCGCCAGAAGTTGGACGATCCAGGCAGCCGATCAAATTTACGAAAGTTGATTTGCCGGACCCAGACGGGCCCATGATCGCAATCCACTCGCCGGGATCGACGTTGAGGGAGAAGTTATCAAGCGCGCGGATGACGCCGCCGCCGGCCTCGGCCTTGGCGGGGTACAGGCGGCTGACATTTTTCAGCTTGATCATCTCACTCCCCTCTCAAGATCATAGCGGGTTGGACGCGCCGCAGCAGAAAAATCGGAAGCACGGCTGAAACCAGAGCTACAACGATGCTGCCCACGAAGACCACAGGCAAAACGCTGAAGCGCGGTACCACCGGCGCATGAAAGTTTACTCTACCGATCCATGCCGCGACACCTACGCCAATGCCAAATCCGACGACCGCCCCTACGGCACCCAACGCAGCGGCTTCAGCGGCGAAGAATCCGCTGATCAAGCCTTCCGAGGCACCCAGAGCTTTCATAATGGCGAAGTCGCGGCGGCGATCGAATACCCATCCGATCAATGTAGAAAGCACACACAGGGCTGCAGTCGCGATAATCAAGGCAGCAGCGGTACCCAAGGTGGCGCGAGTCTTTCCTAGCACCCGAGCTTCACCCTCCATGATTTGACGGATGGGATGGACCTCGGCGGCGGGAACGGCTTGCGAAAGTTGTCGGATCAGAGTGTTGACGTCCTCAGACGAACCAGAAGCTGCGATCTCAATGGTCGAAGGTTTCACTCCAGTCCAGCTTTCGAAATCTTGCGACGAAAGGTAAATGCGGCTGTCTTCAGAGGCCCCAGTTCGCAAAATACCCGCTGGGTTGATGTGGATGGCGCGTCCCTGAAAACTGAGGTCGAAGGGCGTTCCTTGTGGGCTGACCACTGCGGCGGCGCGCGTGCCGACCAGCGCATCCCGTGGGTTTGCCGGCCAGGAGGTGACCGACCACCAACTGTCGAGCTTG
>JBAPWO010000175.1:0-5686 GCA_049283735.1 Candidatus Dormiibacterota bacterium | reverse complement strand
GCCATGACAGCGGTGTCCGAGCCGAGACGGGTTGACCTCGAGCTCGTCACCCGCGGGTTTGCACCGAGTCGTGAGCGCGCCCAGGCGCTGGTCGCCGCTGGGCTCGTCGAGCTCGACGGCGTCCGGGCCACGAGTGCCGACCAGCGCGTCGGCGCCACGACGACGATTCGCCTGCTCGGCCGCGATCACCCGTGGGCGAGCAGGGGAGGGCTCAAGCTGGCTCCGGCGCTCGATGCGTTCGGCGTCGACTGCAGTGGTCGGGTGTGCCTGGATGCCGGAGCGTCGACCGGTGGCTTCACCGATGTGCTCTTGAGCCGCGGGGCGGCGCTCGTCTACGCCATCGATGTCGGACGGGGACAGCTCGATCCGCGTCTCGCCAGCGATGCGCGCGTGCGCGTCATGGACCGGACCAACCTGCGCTCGCTGACATCGCTCCCCGGCCCCGAGCCGGACCTGGTGACCCTCGACCTGTCGTTCATCTCGTTGCGCCTGGTGATGCCCGCGGTGGTGCGACTGATCGCCCCGGGTGGCGCCGATCTCGTCGCGCTGTTCAAGCCGCAGTTCGAGCTGGGTCGCGAGGCGATCGGGAAGGGCGGCATCGTCCGCGACACCGACGCAGCCCAACACGCCGCCGGCGAGTTCGCCGGGTGGCTCGAATCCGCGTTTGGCGCCGTCGCCCACATCCCGATGCCTTCGCCGCTTCGCGGCGCCAAGGGCAACCTCGAATGGTTGGTCGGCGCGCGGCTCGCGCGTCTCGACCCTGCCGGCGCGAGCGAATCATGAGCGCCGAATCGAGCATCGGATTCCTGCTCCATCCCGGCGAGCAGGTTGTCGTCCAGTCCGCGATCGCCCGCGCTCGGGCCTGCGGATTCGTGGCGTGGACGGCGCTCGAGGATCCCGAGGCGGCGATGCGCGAGCACAGCTCGAGCACGGCGCTGCTCGTGACCCTCGGCGGGGACGGCACATTTCTCTACGGAGCTCGCCTGGCTGCCCCGCTCGGGATCCCCGTGGTCGGGGTCAATCGAGGTCGCCTGGGATTCCTCAACGACGTCGAGATCGACGCCCTGCCCGAGGCGATCAGCCGCTTTGCCAGCGGTGAGTACACGACCCAGCGTCGTGCCCTGCTCGAGATCGCCATCGACGACACGGACGAGCCCGTGCTCGCCATCAACGAGATCGTCGTGCGGGCGCGCGACGTCAATGTCGTCCGGCTTCGGGTCGACGTCGATGGGGACCTGCTCGGAGCATTCGACGCCGACGGCATTGTCGTGGCCACGGCCACCGGGTCGACCGCGTATGCATTGAGCGCGGGAGGCCCTCCCGTGGATCCCAGGGTCCGAGCGGTGATCGTCGTGCCCCTCGCCGCCCATGCCGTCATCAGCCGGCCGGTGGTGATCCCGGAGAACCTTGACGTACGGGTGACCATCGAGCGTGGGCGCGTCTTCGTCGCCGCAGACGGGCGCTCGGTCGCCTGGCTCGCCGACGGCGGGAGCATCGTCGTCAGACCAGGTCCGGAGCTCGAGGTGGTTCGCTTCGCCGACTCGCCGTCGTTCAACTCGAGACTCCGACAGAAGTTCCGCTACGGGATCCCGCACAAGGACCTGTTGCTCGAGCCGATCGAGGACGAGCTGCCCGGCGCGGCCGGCGCACAGGGGGAGCTCAATGGCCCTTCGTGAGCTTCGGGTCAGCAACCTCGCGGTCATCGACGAGGCCCGCCTGGCTTTCGACGGTGGCTTCACCGTCCTGACTGGTGAGACCGGCTCGGGGAAGTCGATGTGCGTCAACGCGCTGCGCGCCGCGCTCGGTGGCCGGCTCGAACCCGATGCCGTGCGTTCCGGTGCGGCAGCCGCGCGCGTCGCGGCGGTGTTCGACGATCCGAGTCCGCGTCTGCGTGCGCGCCGCGCCGAGCTCGGGATTCCCGACGACGATCTGATCACGCTGTCACGCGAGGTGCCGGCATCAGGGCGGGCCACGTGCCGGATCGACGGCGCGCTGGTCTCGCAGGCCGTGCTTCGCGAGCTGGGCGAGCTGTGCGTTGACGTGACCGCTCAGGGGACGAGCCACCGCATGCTGCGGCGCAGTTGGCAGCGCGAGCTGCTCGACTCCTTCGGCGGGCGGGAGTGCGCCGGCGCGCGGGCGGCCATCGCTGCCGCGGTGCAATCGTGGCGCGCCGCCGTGGACGCCGTCGCCTCCGCCGAGCGGGCCGCGAGCACTGGCGCCGCGGAGCTGCAGCGAGCCCGCGACCTCGTCGATGACCTCGGACCGATGGGGATCCGTCCGGGAGAGGACGCCGAGCTGCAAACCGAGCGGCTCCGCCTCCGGCACGCGGCTCGCATCGCCGAATCCGCCCTGTCGCTTGCCGAGGCAAGCGGTGGTGACGAGCTGTCCGCCGCGGACCGGCTTGCCGAGGCGATCGGTCGTGGCGCTGACCTGGCCGCGGTCGATCCCGGGTTGTCGACACTGCTCGAGGACGCCGATGCGCTTGTCGACCGGCTTCGTGAGCTCGCGCTCGACGCCCGCCGCCACGCCGGGGAGATCATCGTTGACGACGCGCGGATGACCGCCATCGAGGAACGGCTCGACACGCTCGCACGCATCACCCGGCGATACGGCTCCCTGGAAGTCGCGCTCGAGGAGCTCGATCGAGCGAGTGCTCTGGTCAGCAGTGTCGACGGCGAGGCGGGCGCGATCGGCAGCCTCGAAGCCGCCGCCGAGGAGTGCCGCTCGGAGGCCGCGACCGCGGGGGCGACACTCAGCTCCGCCCGGATGTCCGCGGCGCGCCGCCTCGAACGGGCGGTCACCGCCGAGCTCCGGTCGCTGGAACTCCCCCATGCCCGCTTCCGGGTTGTGCTGACCCGCACGCTGGATGTCGGCGGCGTGGATACCGGCGATGGCACTCCGGTGCGTTGCGGCCTGTCCGGGATCGACGAGGTCGATTTTCGGCTCGCACCCAATCGCGATTCCGTGCCGATGCCACTTGACGAGGGACCGTCCGGAGGCGAGCTCGGCCGCCTCGCGCTCGCCCTGAGCGCCGTCGTCAGTGAGGAAGACGCGCCGGTGCTCGTGCTCGACGAGGTGGACACGGGCATCGGCGGAGAAACCGCGGCACGGGTCGGAGACGTGCTCGCGCGGATCGGGCGGACCCGGCAGGTGATCGCGATCACCCACCGTCCCGAGATCGCGGCTCGCGCCGCGGCCCACCTGACCATCACGAAGCTCGAGCGAACCGGAGGACCGGCGGCGACGGCGGCCGCGGTGTCCGGTCCGGAACGCGTCCGCGAGATCGCGCGGTTGATGTCGGGCAGGACAACTCAGGCTGCTCTGACGCGAGCTGTGGAGCTCCTCGAAGAGGGTGCGAGCGGCGATCGGGGTACCCCCGGCGTCCGTACCATGTAGCGATGCAGCGGGAGGAATCGGGCGCCGGCGCGATCATCGTGGACGCACCAGGATTCCACGGGAGCCTCGAGGAGCTCGTCGCCCGAGCGAATCGCGGCGACCTCGACATGGCCGAGATGTCGGTCAGCAGCGTCGTCGACGAGGCGCGGAACGCGCTCGAGAGCCCGGAGCGCCAGGGTGATCTTCGCGCCGTTGCTGACGCCCTGACCCTGCTGGCTCGTCTGGTCGCGCTCAAGGCGGCGGCGGTGCTGCCCGACCAGGACACCACCGTGATCGAGCCCGAGGACGACCAGTCCACCGATGCGGGCAGGCGGCTCGCCGAGTACCGGCTCTTCAAGGCTGCGGCCGAGGCGCTCCTGGCCGAGGCGGCGACCGAAGGAGCCCGGAGCTTCCTCGGCCTCGTCTCCACCGAGGTCATCCCAGTCGAACGGCTCCGCATTGCCCCGGAGCGCCTGGCGGCGGCATTTCGGGCGGTGCTCGAGCGCCTCAGTGACGCCGAACCATTGCCGGTGGCGATCACGTACTCGGTGGAGGACAAGGTTCGGCTGCTTCGCGATCGCCTCGTGCTCGGGCCTCTCGAGTTCGAGGAGGTCTTCGCCGGGGTGCGCAGCCGGCTCGAGGCGGTTGCCTGTTTCCTGGCGTTGCTCGAGATGTTGAAGCGCGGCGAGGCGACGGTGGAGCAACGCGACGCGTTCGGCCCGATCACGGTGACCGGCAGTGGATGAGGTGCTCGTGCTCGACGTCTTCGGCCGTGCGGCGGTCCCCGAGGGGACGGCCGATGCCGAGCCGGAGGACCTGGCGCCGGCGCTCGAGGCGCTCTGCTTCGCGCTCGGCCGGGAGGTGAGCATCGCGGAGGCGGCCGCGATCCTGGAGCGCAGTCCAGCCGCCGTGGCCCGGTCGGCCGGGGTGCTGGCGATGGACCTCCGCGGCCGCGGGCTGATGCTCCAGCGCTCCGAACAAGCACTCCAGCTGGTCACCCGCCCGGAGATGGCCTGGGCGGTGCAGCGAGCGCTCCACCCCGAACGCCCGTCGCGTCTGAGCCGGGCGGCGATGGAGACACTCGCGATCATCGCCTACCGCCAGCCGGTGACCAAAGCCGTGATCGAGTCGATTCGTGGCGTGGACTGCGAAGCCGTGCTCGAACACCTCAGCGAGCGGCGCCTGGTCGCCGAGGTCGCGCGCCAGGAGACCCCCGGGCATCCGCGCCTGTTCGGTACCACGCTTCGATTCCTCCAGCTGGTCGGCCTCGAGCGCATTGAAGACCTGCCCCCGGTCTCCGAGAGCGCCGTGCTCCCCACATTCGAATGACCACTGCTTCGCCGGAGCGGCTGAACCGATTTCTTGCCCGTCGAGGCGTCTCCTCGCGGCGCGGCGCCGACGAGCTCATCGCCGCCGGACGGGTCACCATCAACGGTGAGGTGAGCCGCCTCGGGGCCGTCGTCGACCCGTCGTTGGACCGGGTGAGCGTCGATGGACACCGGCTCCCCTCCCGTGCAGTTTCCGTCACGATTGTCCTCAACAAGCCGGCCGGCGTGGTCACCACGCGCAGCGATCCGTATCAGCGCCGCACCGTGATGGATCTACTCGAACCTGTCCCCGGCCTGGTCCCGGTCGGACGGCTCGACGCCGACAGCCGCGGACTCCTCGTGCTCACCACCGACGGCGACCTCGCGCATGCCGTGTCCCACCCACGCCACGGCGTCACCAAACGCTATCTGGCAACCCTCGATCGCGCGATTTCGGCTGATCAACTCGAGCAGCTCACCAGCGGTGTGGATCTCGAAGACGGACCGGCTCGAGCCGTCGCGGCCAGGCATTCCGGCTCCGACTCGGTCATCGAGGTGGTCATGGCGGAGGGCCGCAAGCGCGAGGTGCGGCGCCTGTTTGCCGCGGTCGGCATCGAGGTGACCGACCTGGTTCGGATCGCCGTCGGCCCCGTGGAACTGGGAGCGCTTCCCGAAGGCGAGGCTCGGGCGCTGCGCCCCGCCGAGCTTTCGTCGCTTCGCGCGGCCGCCGGCATGACCGCGCCGGCCCGTGCGGCAGCACGGCGGCCGCGGTGACGCCCTCGGTCATCACCATCGACGGTCCCGCGGGGAGCGGCAAGACAACCCTCGGCCGGCGCCTGGCGGCGACTCTCCGGCTCCCGCTGGTCGACACCGGCCTCTTCTATCGCGGCGTCATGGTTGCTGCGGCGCGCGCCGGGATCGACCCCGACGACCGCGACGCCCTGATCGATTGCGCGCGGCGGACTGTCGTGGTCATTGATACCGACCCCACCCACGACGATGCG
>JBAPWO010000174.1:0-1536 GCA_049283735.1 Candidatus Dormiibacterota bacterium | reverse complement strand
TTAACGACAACAAAAGGCCGCGCCCTCCGGGCGCGCCCCCCAAAAAACACTCCTCAGTAGCTCAATGGCAGAGCATCCGGCTGTTAACCGGAGGGTTGTAGGTTCGAGTCCTACCTGAGGAGCCAATTCTTTTCATGGGTTTGCTTTCATTTTCATTCGATGTGGACTGGTTTCAGAACCCGAGCCCGACTCGCCGCGTCATTTCGGCGAACCTTGGGTCGGAGCGCAGGGGGGTCAAACAGGAAATTAGTTCTCAACCCAATCGGCCAATAGTCGCGCTCGCGATAGGCGGTGTCGAGCCACTGAAACGCCTGATCTTTGTCTCCCAGTTCAGCGTAGAGGCCGCCAATGAAAGTTGCTGATGAATACCCAGTCTTGCGTTGTGCCTGCCGGGATTCAATGCCTTTGATCAGAGCGGCTTTCCACCCCCTGCGTGAAATCCCTGCTCTAAGGCGGAAGCGAATTCAGATTCACTGCGGTCGTCGGCACCGCACTGACGGGTGGGGCTGTAATGCCGGCTCTCCGCCATGTAACTGTCGAAAAATCGCCGTTACACTCAGAATCACCTCAAAACGTGTATCGTCTGGTTACAACAGTTACGGGAACACCCTTGAATTCCGGACTATATTCGATACTGAATGTTTCGTCACCGCGATTCTGATCGTTACGTGTCTAGCCGGACTCGTTGGGCCCCTGCTTGTTGATGCCCGGCATTGGTGGCCGCGAAAGCCTAAGAAATAATCTGGCGACGCTGCTGACGTACCGAAGCGGGGTATTTCACCACGAACCGGATCGTGAGTGTTATCAACCCCTTTTCTCTCGCGGACGCGGCAGAGGCGTGAAGGGTTATGCGATGAAATCAAGCTGCAATTATCGGCGTCAGCTGTGCACGCTCGGCCTGATACTCGTTGCGGGCGCATGCGCTCTGTCCCAGTCAGTTCCGCCCGCTAGTTCGGTTGTCGCTAACGATGTGAGCCGGCTTAATCCGATTTCTGTTCGGCAGGTTTATGAAATCCACGATGTTGAACAGGTTCGCGAGGCGCTGCTGAACGCGAACAAGTTGCATTTGAAAGTTTCCATCGCTGGCAAACGGCACAGTCAGGGAGGACATACTGCACATCCCAATGGCATCGTACTGGACATGACCGGCTTCAACCGCATATTGCGGCTCGATCAACCACACAATATCCTAACGGTACAGAGCGGAGCGACGTGGGAGCAGATTCAAGACTATATAAATCCCTACGGTTTGGCGGTCGAAGTTCAACAGGCGTCGAACATTTTTACGGTTGGAGGATCCCTAAGCGTGAATGCCCACGGCCGCGACCCCAATTACGGCCCCATCATTAACAGTGTGCAGGGCTTCCGCCTCATGAAGGCCGACGGTTCAGTGGTCAACGTAAGCCGGACCGAAAACCGGGAATTGTTTTCCTTGGTCATCGGAGGATACGGCTTGTTTGGCGTAATCCTTGATGTAGACCTGAGCCTGACTGACGACGATGTTTATGAGAAGCGCGAGCTGAACATGCCGTACAC
>JBAPWO010000173.1:0-2025 GCA_049283735.1 Candidatus Dormiibacterota bacterium | reverse complement strand
GCCAGCGTCGGCATGAAGCCCTGCACGAAGGCGCTGTAGGTCTCGTTGATCAGCCGCTGTGACTCCGCGGCGATCGTGCCGAACACCAGCGAGCTCTTGCCCGAGCCGGAGACGCCGGTGAACACCGTCAGCCGGCGCTTCGGGATCTCGACGCTGACGTCCTTGAGGTTGTTCACCCGCGCTCCCCGTACGCGGATCAGATCGTGGCTGTCGGCAACTTGCAGCGCAGGCGACTGTGTGTCCGTCCTCGTGGCCGTGCTCATCGTGTCTCCATTTGGTCGGCGGGGCCGCCTTCAGTCTTCTGGAAGAGCAGCAAAATCACGCTTGGCCTTCCTATACCACGCCATGCCTGATAGGGGCTTTTTCCACCTGCCCTGCATTTCCTTCAAGGCACCCTTGTGCGTTTCATCACCGCTTGCGACGATCTCCTTTAGATGTTTATCTTGTGCCTTTATCACGTCATTTGCACTATTTCCGTGGTGCGCAAGGTCACACGGTCCACCCAATTGCTTGCATGTCATTGTCTTCATGAGCCTCTGCTTCCTTTCATCGCATGCGGGTCGGCGGGGTCGTCACTCATCGGTCCTGAACGTAGTAGGACCCATCGCCCTGCGGCGGGATGCCGAGCAGGGCGGCGTACACCGCCTTGGCCCTCGCCAGGTCGGACACGGGATGCAGCACAGTCTTGATTCCGGTGGAAGAGTCGGTCATCGTCACTCCTGAAGTCGTGGGCCACATAGACCCGGTGTGTCCTGTCGAGCTTAGAGACGAACGGGAAGCCCGGAAATCGACGTGCCGGGCTGGTGCAGCCTCAGCTTCGGTGATCGTGGCCTCGATGTGGCCCTGCACTCGGCCGGCCGCACGCTCGCTACCGGGGCGTGTCGACGTACTGCTCGCGAACGGTCGGATCGAGAATGTCCAGTAGGCGCTGCAGATCCCGGCAGAGCGACTCGAAGTCGCTCCCGCCAAGCGCAGCGGCCCAATCGACTTCGATCTCCGCGATCAGTCGCCGGCCCTCGCGAATCGCTTGCCAACCGGGCTCAGTGAGGCAGATGAGCTTCGCCCGTCCGTCGCTCGGGTCAGGCCTCCGCTCGAGGTAGCCGAGCTGCTCGAGCGCATCGACGAGCTCGGCCATCGCCGACAGCGACAGCCCCGACGAGCTCGCGAGATCGGTCAGCCTGGAGCCGCTCGCCTTGATCGACCCGAAGACCTGCAGGTGGGCAGGTCGAATCCCCTCGACACCCGCGGACGCCTCTCCGCGAACGGCGAGCTCCGAGCGGAACAGTCGAATCAGGTTCCCGAGCAGTTGGCCGACCGGCAGCCGCTCGGAGGGAGGAGTCTCGGACATCGGCAATTATGCTACGGTATCCGAAGCTTCGGAACCCGTTGTACTTCTAGGAGGCGATCGGTGGCACACCTGGGTCAGCAAATCACGAACACGCGTACGGGGCAGCAAATGACCTTCGTTGAGCTCCAACGGGACTCGCTGCGGATCGACAGCGTCAATCCCCCGACCGACGAGCGCGAGCCGTTGCACGTCCACCCCAAGCAGGAAAGCGGTGCGGAGCTGGTCTCGGGCTCGCTCGTCTTTGAAGTCAACGGCGTCCAGCGCAAACTCACCCCAGGCGACTCGATCTCGATACCCCCAAACACCCCTCACCGGTTCTGGAACGACGGGTACGAGGACGCCCACTCGATCGGGTTCTTTCGGCCTGCGCTCGCGATCGCGGAGTTCTTCGAGACCCTCTTCGCGCTCGCCAACGCGGGGAAGCTCGACGCGAAGGGGATGCCGCGTCCGCTGCAGCTCGCGGTCATGGTGCCGCGGTTCGGGGACGAGATTCGGGTGGTTAGGCCGCCCTGGCCCGTCCTGCGGGCGGTGGCGATCGTTCTAACGCCGCTTGCGCGAGCGCGCGGCTACAGGAGCACGATCGCGGCCCAGTAGGGCACGGAGGTTCATGCAAACGGCGTAGCTGGTGCCGAGCTCCAGGCGCGAGCTGAGTAGCGTTGGGGCTGTGAGTTACGTCG
>JBAPWO010000172.1:0-5796 GCA_049283735.1 Candidatus Dormiibacterota bacterium | reverse complement strand
CGCCACGGGATGCCTCGAGGTGTTCTCCACGCCGTATCCCGAGTCCTCCTGGCAGCTGCCCTGGATGCATTCGCTCTTCGGCAACGCGCCGGCAGTGGCCACCGGGATCGCCGCCGCGCTTCGGGTCAAGGGACGCCACGACGTTCGCGTCGTCGGACAGGCAGGCGACGGCGGGACGGTGGACATCGGTCTCGGCTGTCTGTCCGGAATGTTCGAGCGCAACGACGATGTCCTCTTCATCTGCTACGACAACGAGGCATACATGAACACCGGCGTGCAGCGATCCGGTGCAACCCCGCCGGCCGCTCGGACGGCGACCACCGAGGCGGTCGGCCCGGAGCCCGGCAATCGCTTCGGCCAGGGCAAGAACGTGCCGATGATCGCGATGGCGCACGAGATTCCCTACGTCGCCACCGCCACCGTCGCCGACCTCCGCGACATCGAGTACAAAGTCGGGCGCGCCATGTCGTTCCATGGCGCCCGCTACCTGCACATCCTGGTCACCTGCCCGCTCGGGTGGGGGTGCGACTCAGCCGACACCATCCGGGTTGCGCGGCTGGCAACCCAGAGCGGACTGTTCCCCGTTTTCGAGGCCGAGCAGGGCGAGATCACAGCGGTCACCAAGATCCGCCGGCAGGTGCCGGTGGAGGAGTACCTGAAGCTCCAGAAGCGATACGCGCACCTCTTTGGGAAGTCGGCTCGACCCGATATCGTCGCTCGCCTACAGGCGCAGGCCGATCACAACATCGCGCGATACGACCTCCTCGAAGCCCAGCCTGTGGGAGCGCACTGATGGACAAGCCGTTCGCGATCACGTTGAACGTGGGCTCCAGCCTTGCGAACAAGACGGGGTCGTGGCGCACCGAGCGGGCGGTGTACGTGCATCGGCTGCCTCCGTGCGCCAATGCGTGCCCCGCCGGCGAGAACGTGCAGCAATGGCTGTACGAGGCTGAGGGGCCCGACTACGAGGCCGCGTGGCGGCAGATCATGGAGGACAACCCGCTGCCTGCGGTCATGGGTCGTGTCTGCTACCACCCCTGCGAGACCGCCTGCAACCGCGCTGAACTCGACCAGACGGTCGGCATCAACTCCGTCGAACGCTTTCTCGGCGATGAGGCGATCGAGCGGGGATGGACCGTCGGGGCGTCGGGTGCATCGACCGGCAAGCGGGTGCTCGTCATCGGCGCCGGCCCGTCCGGGCTGTCCGCCGCGTACCACCTGACCCGACTTGGTCACGCGGTGACCATCATCGACTCGGGTTCGGCAGCCGGCGGCATGATGCGCTTCGGCATCCCGAAGTACCGCCTGCCGCGCGACGTGCTGGACGCCGAGGTGGGGCGCATCCTCGACATGGGCGTCGTTCTCGAGCTCAACCACAAGGTCAGCAACGTCCTCGCGACCATGCACGAGGGAGGCTTCGACGCCGCCTTCCTGGCGATCGGCGCGCACATCGGCAAGCGCGCCTATCTTCCGGCCGGCGACTCGACGCACATCCTCGATGCGGTCTCCCTGTTGCGCAGCATGGAGGGCGAGCAGCCTCCGATGCTTGGCCGCCGCGTGATCGTCTACGGCGGCGGCAACACCGCCATGGATGCGGCGCGAACCGCCAAGCGCCTCGGCGCCACGGACGCGGTCGTCGTCTACCGGCGAACGCGAGATCGCATGCCTGCTCACGACTTCGAGGTCGAGGAGGCGCTCGACGAGGGTGTGACCATGAAGTGGCTCTCGACCATCACCCACGCCGAGGGCGGTAGGCTGCAACTCGAGAAGATGGAGCTGGACGCCACCGGCTTCCCGCAGCCCACCGGCCAATTTGAGGAGCTCGAAGCCGACTCCCTGATCCTGGCGCTGGGTCAGGAGGCCGACCTGTCGCTCCTCGACGGCATCCCGGGCATCGAGATCGAGGATCACGTCGTCACGGTCGGCGCGAACATGATGACCGGCCACCCAGGGGTCTTCGCAGGCGGCGACATGGTGCCCGCCGAACGCACCGTCACGGTGGGAATCGGTCACGGCAAGAAGGCTGCGCGTCACATCGATGCGTGGCTGCGCGGCTCGCAGCACGTCTCACTGCCCAAGCACGAGCTGGCCACGTTCGACAAGCTCAATCCCTGGTATTACAGCGATGCGCCCGCAACCGTCCGCCCGCAACTCGATGCGGCACGACGCCGATCGACATTCGATGAGGTGATCGGCGGGCTCGATGAATCCAACGCTCTGTTCGAGGCGCGCCGGTGCCTCTCGTGCGGCAACTGCTTCGCGTGCGACAACTGCTATGGCGTCTGCCCCGACAACGCGGTGGTGAAGGTCGACCCCGGGGTGGCATACGGCTACGCGATCGACCTCGACTACTGCAAAGGTTGCGGCATGTGTGTCGCTGAATGTCCGTGCGGCGCGTTGGAGATGGTCCCCGAGGCGATCTGAGCCAGTTGGGACGCACAGCCTGCGCCTGGGGCGCGCGTCATCGAGGCGTGGCGTCTGACGCCGCGAACGCTCGGCCCGCGACAGCACATCGTCTGAACTCAACGCCGATCGTCATCCGTACCAGCGGTCGCCGATGGTGCCCATCTACCTTCGCGAAAAGGGCCTTTCGACACTGGGCGGCCTGGCCCGTGATGGCCGAGGATGGATCTCAGGCGCGTTGACGCGCCTTCTTCAGCAGCACAGATGACATACGCACCGTGCACCAGGAGGTAACCGGAAATGACTGTTCGAGTGGGCATCAACGGCTTCGGCCGGATCGGACGCAACGTCCTGCGAGCAGCCAGTGAGCGCTCCGGAAACATTGAGGTTGTCGCCGTCAACGACATCACGACGCCAGAATCCCTCGCGCATCTGCTCAAGTACGACAGTGTCTTCGGCCGCTTCCCCGGGACAATCGCGGCGGGCACCGACAGCATCACCATGGACGACCGCATCATCAAGGTGCTCGCCGAACGGGATCCACGAGCGTTGCCGTGGCGAGACCTGGGCGTCGATGTCGTCGTCGAGTCGACGGGCCACTTCAATGATGGGGCAGCCGCTCGTGCTCACGTCGAAGCGGGGGCGCGTAAGGTCGTGATTACCGCACCCGCCAAGAACGAGGACGTCACGATCTGCATGGGTGTCAACGACGCCACGTACAACCCTGCGGAGCACCACGTGATCTCCAACGCGTCGTGCACCACCAACTGCCTCGCCCCGGTCGCCAAGGTCCTCAACGACTCCTTCGGTATCGACACGGGGTTCATGACCACCGTGCACGCGTACACCAAGGATCAGGTGATCCTCGACGCTACCCACAAAGACCAGCGCCGAGGGCGCGCCGCCGGTCTCTCGATCATCCCAACCACGACTGGCGCCGCCAAGGCGGTGTCGCTCGTGCTTCCCGAGCTGAAGGGCAAGTTCCACGGCATGGCGCTTCGCGTGCCAACGCCGGATGTCAGCCTTGTCGACCTGACCGCGACGCTGGCGAGAAGCGCGACGGCCGAGGATGTGAACAACGCGATGCGAGAGGCTGCCGCGGGACCGCTCGAGGGGATCCTCGCCGTCAGTGAAGAGCAGCTCGTGTCAGTGGACTTCCTGCATGACTCGCACTCGTCGATCCTGGACGCGCCCCTGACGATGGTGCTCGGCGATCACACGGTGAAGGTCATCGCCTGGTACGACAACGAGTGGGGGTATTCCTGCCGTGTGATCGATCTCATCGACCTGATCGCGTCGCGACTGTAGGTCCGGGATCACCGGAGGGCTGCCGGTCACATCTTCCTGACCGTCGTCGCCGGGAGTCGCATCTGACGATATGCCTGCCCGACTGGTGACGTTCGGCTCTTTTGTCCTCCAGACCCGTACCTCTAACGTGGGTCCCAAACGACAACAACCGCTAACTGGAGGTGTGGCGATGACACTCACCATGGAGCCGGTCCACGTTGAGACCAAACCCATAGAGAACGGGGTGTACACGCAGCCGGGTCAGCCCGGCAGTCTGGTCCAGGTCAAGCCGCGCTATGACAACTTCATCGGCGGGCGCTGGGTGCCACCGGTATTCGGCAGGTACATGCCGAATATCAGCCCTGTCAATGGCAAGGTGTTCTGCGAGGTCGCCAAGTCAACAGCGGAAGACGTCGAGCTCGCGCTTGACGCGGCACACGCCGCCAAGGACGCGTGGGGTGCGACCTCACTGACCGAGCGCGCTGCAGTGCTCAACCGCATCGCTGACGCAATCGAGGCCAACATCGCGATGCTGGCGGTGGCGGAGAGTTGGGAGAACGGAAAGCCAGTACGCGAGACGCTCGCGGCGGACCTGCCGCTCGCCGTCGATCACTTCCGGTACTTCGCCGGCGCGACGCGCTCGCTCGAAGGTCGGAGCACGGAGGTCGACAAGGACACAGTCGCGTATCACTTCCACGAGCCACTCGGGGTCGTGGGACAGATCATCCCGTTCAACTTCCCACTCCTCATGGCTGCCTGGAAGATGGCTCCCGCTCTAGCGGCAGGAAACTGCACGGTGTTGAAGCCGGCATCCCCGACACCGTGGTCGATTCTCAAGCTGGCCGAGGTCATCGAAGAGATCGTGCCGCCGGGCGTGATCAATATCGTGACAGGCCCAGGTGGTGAGATCGGCAAGGCGCTGGCATCCAGCCCGCGCATCGCAAAGATCGGGTTCACCGGAGAGACAGTTACGGGCCGACTCATCATGCAGTACGCAGCGCAGAACCTCATCCCGTCGACCGTCGAACTCGGTGGCAAGTCGCCGAACATTTTCTTCGACGACGTGATGGCCGCGGACGACGACTTTCTTGACAAGGCCATCGAAGGCCTGGTCTTGTACGCTTTCAACAAGGGCGAGGTCTGCACATGCCCGTCGCGCGCACTGATCCAGGAGTCGATCTACGACAGGTTCATGGAGCGTTGCCTCGCTCGCATTCGCGCGATCAAGCAGGGTAATCCGCTCGACGTGAGCACCATGATCGGAGCCCAGAACTCCGCGCAACAGCTCGAGAAGATCGAGTCCTACGTGAAGATCGGACGCGAGGAGGGTGCGAAGTGCCTGATCGGTGGCGAGCGCGCCACCGTCGATGCCGGGATCGCGAACGGCTACTACTTTCAACCCACGGTCCTGGAAGGCAACAACAAGATGCGCGTGTTCCAGGAGGAGATCTTCGGGCCGGTGCTCGCGGTGACCACGTTCAAAGATGAGGCCGAGGCCATCGCACTCGCCAACGACACACTGTACGGTCTTGGCGCCGGCGTCTGGACTCGTGACGGAAGCCGAGCGTATCGCATGGGCCGTGCGATCAAGGCGGGCAGGGTCTGGACCAACTGCTACCACCTGTATCCTGCCGGTGCCGCCTTTGGCGGATACAAGATCTCGGGCGTCGGCCGCGAGAATCACCAGATGATGCTGGAGCACTACTCGCAGACGAAAAATCTTCTCGTCAGCTACAGCGCCAAGGCGCTGGGCTTCTTCTAGAAGGCGAGATTCGGCATGAGCGATCACACCTCCGCGGCGACATCAAGCGCGCGTGTGGTCGCCACGCCGGCGGCCCTGCAAGCGATTCGTGATCTCGTCGCCGAGCGAGGGCGGATCATGTTCTTCCAGTCGGGAGGCTGCTGTGATGGCAGCCTCCCGATGTGTTTCGATCTCGGCGAGTTCGCGCTGAGCGACCACGACGTGCTCCTGGGTGAGATTGGTGGTTGCCCCTTCTACATGGACCACCGTCAGTTCGCGGCCTGGAAGCATACGCAGCTCATCCTCGACGTGAGCAATGGTCTGCCCGAAGGCTTTTCTCTCGCTGCCGGGAGGGACCAACACTT
>JBAPWO010000171.1:0-1898 GCA_049283735.1 Candidatus Dormiibacterota bacterium | reverse complement strand
ACCTCCGAATAGCTCCTCCCCGACTTCCTGCGGCTGGCCTCGCTTTCGGCGAGGTTAAGAAATTTCGCACTTTGCACGGTTTATGACGCCTCCAATGGGACGCAGATTTAGATCGCACACAACATTTGATGCTTCAGGTCCATCGCTCGCCGACCCTGTTAGGTACGGGCTGGATTCACCGTCCAGCAGTATGCCAGGCGGAAGGTAAACCGGTCGAAGCCGGCGGAATACCACCTGTGGCTATTCAAGAGTCGGCGCCATGCAGCTCGCCAGTTCGAAGGAATGCCCTACGTTGCAGGACATGACCGGACACGATACCATTAACGTCGGTGCAGTATTACTTAAGCATCGACATCGCCCCATAAATTGCTTCAACGTGCGGAAGTGGTGGAACTGGCAGACACACCATCTTGAGGGGGTGGCGCCGAAAGGCGTGGGGGTTCAAATCCCCCCTTCCGCACCAATTTTATAAACTCACCGGCCACCGCAATCCGCCTCTGGGCAAGAGCCGACATCACTGAACACAGAGTCGATGAGCCAGCGATCCAGGAGAGAGCCATGAGCGAAGTTGTTTACGTTTCTAAGTCGCGTATTGAACGCGTACGTGGACCTTTGCGCGTCGCACATTTGCCGGGAGAGTCTCAACCCGTTGTGTACAGCGTGCATGGAGCTATAGCCGAGCACTACAAAGTTGATCCGGCGACTCTGAAAGAGTCCCACGCTGCCACCATCGACTACGTTATCTCTGCGACCGCCGGTTGAATGATGGGCACTTTCGGAGGCGCGCTGGAAGCGCGTCAAATTAATGCCAGCGAGGGCAGGCTCACCGCAGATGTGACTGGAGAAGTCGAAGAAGAGGAGGGGGTGCTGGTCATCCGCAGGATTCACGTTTCCATGAAGTTGGCAGCGCCGGAAGATGCACGAGAGAAGGCAGAGCGTGCACATGCAGTCTATCCGATGAAGTGCCCGCTCTACCGCACCTTGCACAAAGCGATCCAACTGACGTCTTCCTTCGAACTGGTGACGACTTCTTCATCGTGATTCACGGTTCGTGCGCCGGTCACCCTCACTCTGCTTCGTCGCATTGGCCCATAGTGTTTCAGTGGCGTCTTGCATTCTTTGCCGGGCCAACTGCAATCTTCTCTTGGCTGCGATCCGGCTGATGCCAAGGATCAGGGCAGCTTCCGCCAGACTGCACCGTTGAACGTCGCACAGCAGAAACACCTCGCGGCAACCGCGCCGCAACTGTAAGGCGTGCATCAGCACAGCCTGCATTACTCCCGAAGAAACATCTTTACGTTGAAGTGTTTGTGTCATGATCATAATTCTTCACGGCAAGTTCCTTATGGTGTTATCGCAATAGTGAATTTGCAGCGCACCTCGTTTCATTCGAAGTATGCTCGCCTGAAAGCAAGCTCTGATTAGCGAAAGTGTTTTCAACAAACCCAAGCAATTCGCATCTCTTGATCCTCAGCGAACATCTCTTGATCCTCAGCGAAGCGGGTGTAGAATAGCTGCCACTTAGGCGCACCTTGAGGCTAGGTCTTGCAATTCCACGAATTCAACAAGTCATACCTGGAGCGGCTCTGTTCCGGCGATTTCCGGACAGAGACCCATTTTGTCGCCTATTTCAGTGAATTGATCCAATTGAAGTTGCGTTCCCGCGTCAAATCTCCTCAGGCAGTGGAAGACTTGCGACAGGAAACCTTTGCCCGCGTCTTCGCTACCTTGCGCAGTCAAGGGATAAGACAACCGGAACGGTTAGGAGCCTTTGTGAATTCTGTTTGTAATAACGTATTGCTCGAACACTATCGCTCCGCGAGCCGAGAGAATCTGAGCGAAGAGGAAGAAAGCGCAAACGTGCCAGATCCATCGCTGGACGTGGTTGCGATTCTCTC
>JBAPWO010000170.1:0-21719 GCA_049283735.1 Candidatus Dormiibacterota bacterium | reverse complement strand
GGGTTGCTTTTTGAGTTGCAACGCCTGGCGGCTGCCCCTGGGATCACGACCTACCCGAGGCGGTCTGGGTTCGGGAGCCACGGAACAGAGGGCTGGCGATGGCTGGGAGGACCCCAGCCACCGCCGGAGAGACCGCCTACGACGGACGGCCCAACGAGTGTTTCGTGAGGTGGACCCCCCGACAGAGTGGGCAGAAGTAGGACCTTTGCTCGAGCCGCCACGGCTGGATGTCCCGGCAGAGCCGGGCCAGCTCCAGGGCCTCGGCAGCCTTGGCTGGCGAGTACCGGTGCTTCCCGCTTGGGCAGGTGCCTTCGATGAGACGGCCGAGATACAGGATCGCCAGGTGGGAAAGATCGATTGTGGCCATTTTTTCTCCGGAATAGAAAAAGAGCCAGCTGTCCGCATTTGGACAGTTGGCTCTTGGGTTTATGAAATTGCCTGGATTCCGCCGCTTTTAGAAACGCCTGTTTTCTGCCTTCTTAGCTACCTCCTGGAAATGGCTATGAGAAATCTGTACGCGCGTGAAAAACGAGCTGAGCGCGAAAAAGAGATGAAAGGAATTAACCCGATCAATGGAAATAACCAAAGGAGAAATCCGGGCACAGAGAATCCAGACAAACTTCTGGCTTTACTTCCCGGAGAAATCTCCGCTATTTCTTTTCGGAGAAATCTCGCTTCTTTCTTTTCGGAATTTCTCTTTCCGAAAAGATTCCCGTTTCCGGGAGCGCCCGGGTCACCCACCCGCATCTCTACAGCGCCGAGGTGGGGCTTTCGTGAGTTTACCGCATTGCAACAGGCGTTGTCAGGAGGGCGAAGGTCTCAAGGTACGAGCGCACGGGTCCCACGCGGTACCAGGACTGAGGGCCGAACGACCTTGTCGCTACCCGCGGCACATCGCCGGCACTGCGTTCGGGCGAAAGCAGCTCGTACTCGCCCCGACTTTGAGGTACGGACCAACGGTCGGATAATCACCGACTTCGCCGACCCAAAGGACCTACATCAGCGGCGTCGAGCGCGGAGTGCGCAATGCGTCTCTGGCATCGCTTGAAAGGATCGCCGAGGCGCTCGATGTCCCTTCGCCTATTCCCTTGAGCCTCCGGCCCTTCCCATGAGGGATCACGGCTTAGCAAACGTGTCCGCCAAACCTGGGCGGGCCTACCCATGACTCTACGACCGCCGCAAGGTAAGCCTCCTCGATCAGGGGTGTCCCCAGTCACCCCGGCTCATCTGAGCTAGGATCGGCCAGTCTTTATGCACCTTCAAGTTGACTGGAGCGATCCCATCCCGATGAGGTTGGATCGACGCCGCAGCCCCATGTTCGCGGTGGATCTGGACCTGCTTACTGACGACCCTGGCATCTATGTTTTCGCCAGAAGGTGGGGCAAGACCTCCTTCGAGGCCCTGTACGTCGGGAAGGCCACGAACCTTCATCAGCGGATCAAAGGGCAACTCAACAATCTCAAGCTCATGCAGCACGTGCGAGAAGCCAGGGCCGGCCGTCGCATCCTCTTTGTCGGAAGCCTAGTGACGAGGCCCGGGCAGCAAGTCGACCGATGCTTGCCCATCGTCGAACGCGCCTTTATCCGCTACTTCCTATCCGAGGGCTGTGACCTCGTCAACATCCAGGGCGCCAAGCTCCGCCAGCACGAGATCGCCTCCACATCCGCACCACGGAGCTTCGTCCCCAAGCTGATGTATGTGGACCGATCCCGAGTGAGACGGTGAGAGAAGCGCGATAGCCTCCGGTGGTGCGTCGTTCCTTGGTAGGTCGACATAGACCAAGTGACCTCAGCCATCATGCACCTGGCTTGAGAGTTAGGATCCGGGTGAGGGGAGTGGTGGTGGTGGGTTCAACCGCGTCACCCTGACGATCTCTTCGTCGAGTTGGCCGAGGTCATCATCACTAGGATGGTCCGCGTACCAGGCGTATACCTGCGGAACGAGCCATCGATAGAAGCGATATAGGGCGTTGCGCACCGCCTTCAGGTCGGCGCCGACACTTCCGTCATGAACGGCCGCGTTGCGTGCATCGTAGAGTGCGATCATGTGCAGATACTCGCTGCATAACACTCTCGTTTCCCCTGCCGCCGCTCTCGTGCGAAGCGCCTTGAGCGTGTTGCCATCGGTTTTGTTGTCCGGGTCGAGTGCAATGTAAGGACATGACGGACGATCGCGGCCGCACATGCTCTTCTGAGGAACGCTGCATGCAAGGAAGGCGTGGCGACGAGCGAGTCGAAACTTCTTCGGCACTTCCCTGTCGTCGCCGATCAGCACCTCGAGCGCCATGACAGCCGCAAGGAGCTTCAAATCGGGATCATCCTGAAGGGTGCTAGTACTTAGCAGCCTCACTCCAAGAACGGCGCGCTGCTCCAGGCGCGACCGGGAGTCTTTAGCGAGTGCGACGCTGAGAAACTGCAGCCCTGGGTCGTTCTGGAATGCTTCATAGTCCGTATCAGTAAATTCCCAACCCGGAAACACGCCTCCGCTGAACCAACCGCCTGCCGGTCCAGCGAGAAGATCGATGTACTCCATACGCCACTGAGATGTCTCTCCTGGCAGACCAAAGGTCTGCTCATCCGTGTCGACCATAGGAGCACGCATATGTTGCAGAAGACGCACGACAGCAAGTGCGTCGGCTACATGTCCATATGCCTCACGCGCATCCGAACAGCTGACCTCGGCGACTGTGAACTCGTCGAAATGTTCAACCCGCTCATCCAGGTACTTGAGGTACCAATCCGGGCCGCCCTGTCCTGCAGCCTGACGCTGTTCGGCGATTAGTGCACGTGTGGTGCCTTTGGGATGCAGTCGGACTCGTCCGACTAACCATTCACGGCCAAGATTCAGTTCTGCTACTGAGAGAAGGTATCGATGCTCCGGCACCAGTTCTGGCTGGTCGGTGCGATCAGTGACCATCGACCAACTCGGATGCGCGGCGATGTGTATGTTGCCGTCGACGCTCCAAGAGATTCACAACAGTGACCGCACAAACGAACTGGCGGCTACAACATGTCCCTGATCTACCCATCGCGGTGGGCTACGCTGGATTGAGACCCTGCCGTCGAAGTCACCAAAGATGAGCTGCATCTCCGGTGAAAGCACCTTCAGATCCTGGCCGATGCTGTTCTTCCCCACGCTGCTGATCTTCACTGCCCGCGACAACAGCCGGCTCCCCGCTCCGCCCTTGACGAGCACAAGTCGTTGGCGTTCATCCGCCAGGCGTTGGGAGTCACGGATATGAGCGTTGGCCGTAAACAGCTCAGTGATCTCCTGTTCCGAGAACGAGGATGCAAACCCCGCGTGGGAAACCTCAAAGAAACCGACGATGTAGAGAGCCGGCGCGGCCGGGTCGTGCCAGTCCCAAGCCTGGAGGCCGGCATAGAAGACGAGTAGGTCTCCAGGCTGGAGTCTGGCCAGGCTGCGCTTCGGCACGGTGGGATCCCCGTAGGTGAATGTCTCGAACTCGGGGTCCACGTGCATCGGTTGGGTCGCCAGCCGTGCCCGCATGGCTGTCGGGAAGTAGTCGATCAGGGGACGTGCGTATCGGCCGGTCGTGTTGCCGTAAGTTCTGGAGTCGTGAGCCAAGGGATCGGGAATGGGCACGAATTCGAAGGACCCATTCTTGAACAGAGGGCCGTGGATCCCCCCGCTCCCGGTATCAATGCCAACCCGAAGAAGAACCACGTTCATCGTGGGCTCCCCTCTCCCTTAGCAAGATCGCGAGGTGAACAGTGACTCTTGCCGCCGGAAGGGATGCGTTTCGACCACTCCTGCGGCCTACCCACGACGCTCCCGAAAGGAATGTCTAACGCGGTGAGCCATTCGATGAAGCGGCCCAGGTAGGGCTCATTCGCCTGTGATCGATGCCCTTGACCTCCTTTGACGATCGGAAGGAGATCTTCAGGGAGTTGGCGCGGCTGATCCCCGAAGTAGATGAATCGGTCTGAGATCAAAACGTACTCGCCGCCCAGATCCCGTATACGGTCCTTCTCGCTGTGGGGCGAGCCCGGCCTTATCGGGACCCCAGGCTTGCCGAAGTCATAGATGGAGTCGCCCATCCGTCGGCGCGGATCGGAACTCGTGGCCAGCGGAACCTTCTGGGGCATGTGGGACCTCGTGTAGCCGTCGTACTCGGCCATCGTCATGGTGTCGGTCACGTGCATCGCATAGACCACAGAGGTCCCCACGTCCCCGACGGGAGAATGCCTCGAGCCGGTCCCTACGATCCAGTCCCCAACGGTTGCCCGGCGGCGAATACCCGGCTTGCAGATAGCCAGGGTGCAAACGCCCCAGTAGGGGTTCGGCGCTTTGCCGTCGTCGTATCGGACTACATAGGTGTAGAGCAAGAGCCCGTCAGCGTTGGGGTGCTGGCCGGTTTCCGGCGGTCATCACCGGCGGGTGGGAATCCACATCACTAGGATGCGATTCGAGTAGGTATGCCTGCCAGTCGGCGGCCAACCTCGTTGAGGTCTGAGACATCACGCTGTCAGGCGCCGAACTCCCGGGGTCGGTGGAGTTCCACAACCCCGCTCACTTCCGCTTGCTGTATTGGCCTAGGGCGGCGACAGCCACGAGCAACTCGACCGCATACATGAACGCGGCGACGACAACGGGGATCTGGCCGTCGCTCACCCACGCAGCCGGGGCTACGACAAGGAAGGTCCCAAGGACGAACCAGAGACAGGCGCCACAACCCGATGACGAGCGCACCTCGGTGCTGCCGGTCACGTTGCCCTGACCGTCGCGTGTCACCCATGTCTGGCGGCTCATCGATTCGGCCTCACGGATTCTCCCCGTCCGTCAACAGAACTTCGCTGATTGGGTTCATCTTGGCAACGGTGCTCTGGGGAGGCGACAGCAGTCTGTCGCGGGAAACGCAGCGCCGCCTCGCCTCGGTGGCTGGCGAGTGCCGCGCGCCTCTGCAGTGCGCCGGATGGTGGGCGCTCAGAGGCCGACACGCTTCGTCTGCTACCCAGCCTCCCAGGCCCGGCAGAGGGCGTTGGCTAGCACCATCTGCCTCGGTGTCCCGCAGAAGACGCGCATCAGGTCGGGGCTCGCCACGATGATTGCCAGGGCCTGGGCGCGGGATGTGGCGACGTTGAGACGGTGGAGGTCGAAGAGGAACTCCAATCCGCGGGGCGCATCGTCGACCGACGAACTGGCCATGGAATAGATCACTGCTGGCGCCTGGCGGCCTTGGAACTTGTCCACCGTCCCCACCTTCACGCCACTCACTGCGGCCCTGATCAACGCCTGCTCGATTTCGCGGATCTGGGCGTTGTAGGGCGTGACGATCAAGACATCATCCATGGTCATGGGCCGCTCTTTCCGCTCCTGGTTGCGCCACTGCATGGTCAGCAATGCCGTAACAAGCGCCGCGACCCTCGCAGCCTCCTCCGGCGACGCGTTGCTATTGCCGTGATGCACGACCTCGGCGATGCGGATCCCGGAACCGGACCATTCCGTCGCGCCGATGATTGCCTGATGTTCCAGTCCAGGGATCCCGGTCAGGCGCCCCTCATAGAAGGTGTCGGACGTGAATTCGCAGATGGCGGGGTGCATGCGCCGGGTCTGGGCGATGAACAGGCCTGATTCCGGCGGCATGGTGGACGCGCCCCCGAGGACGTGCTCCAGAGCGGAGACATCGGAGCCCGGCGGGTGCGACCCCTGACTCGGCTGAGCGAGCTGCATCGGGTCTCCCAGGAACACCACGTTTTTCGCGGCCGACGCCACGGCCAGCGCGTCGGCAAGGCACATCTGTCCGGCCTCGTCGACGAATAGCACGTCCACGCATTCCGTCATCGTCGGCGCTGCCCACACCCAGGTCGTTCCACCGACGACATCGACGACGCCGTCCGCGAGGGCCGCGCGGACCTGCTCATTGTTCGCGAAGACAAGCTCGGCGTCGGCGGCGACCTGGGACAGCGATGCCGAATCCCTGTCTGCCCTCTGACCGATCCGCACCGTCTGGTGACGTTCCTCCGCCGCTTTGGCAAGTTCATCGAGGAGATGGCAGATCACCGCGTGTGAGTTCGCTGTCACCCCGACCCTGCGACGTGCTTGCACCAAGTCCAGGATCTGATGCGCGCCGGTGTAGGTTTTGCCCGTCCCCGGAGGTCCCTGAATCGGAAGCACGGAGGTGGCCAGCGCCATCACCAGCCTGCGCGCGGCATCTGTGGCGGTCTCTCCGGGCTTCATCAAGGGTGCCGCTTCCTCTCCGCCGACGCGCGGTGAACGGCGGAGGAGCAGATCGACGGCAGGACTGAGAGGCCAGCCAGCGTCCGGAGCCCTGAGGAGTTGCCGCGCCAGTTCCTTCAGCTGCGCGGTATGGATCTTCTTGGAGTACTGGGGGCCACCGTTGATCACCGCAGATGGATGGGGATCGTCGAGTCGACTCGGGCCACGCTTGAGAGTCAGCACGCCTCGAGCGTCATCGATCGCGTGCAGGGCCCACTTGTTTCCGGTGGCGGGATCCTCGACAGTGTCGGGGGAGCCATGCTCCTGGGGCGGAAAGCTGTATTCGAAGAGCGTCGACTTGTTTTCCTGTCCGGCGGTCCCAATGAATGCCAGCCCGGAGATCGCCTCGCGCTCATAGAGACGCTCAGCGTCGTTGAGGTCGTTCCTCACATGGAAGTACTTCCACCACGCCGGTTTGTTGTCCCTTCGGAAGTAATCCAGCAGATCGGCCAGCAGTGCCAGCGCGCGCTGCTCTTGCGTCCGTGTCGCCTCGTCCTCGGGCAGACCGTCCTGCAGCTTCGCTCGCAACTCCACGATCTCCGGATCCTCTGTGGACTCCGGCTCGGCCTGAACGACAGGCCGTGGCACGCTGCAACCGAGCTTCGTCGCCAGTTCAGGTCGGCGTGCCTCCAGCCAGTCGCGGAGTGCCAAGGTGGAGCGGCAATCGTCCTCGTTGTAGCCGGCAACAACACGCGAGTCAGTCGCAGCGTCTTTGGCCGTCCCTTCGTCCAACGCCTGCTCGAACGCGATGAGGTGGGTCGTCGCATCGCGCAAGTCGACAACGCGCCCGTAGCCCACCAAGGGCTCGAGGCGCTTGATGGAGTAACTCTCGACCCCCGCCCGAAGGCCCTGGCGTACAACGCGATAGAGGTCGACGAAGACGCCTCGCCGGAAGAGGTCGTCGACCGCATCCTCGTGGGTGGCGAAACGGCCCATCAGGCGACCGACGGCCTCCTGGCGCGTCTCGTGCAGCGACGTGAGTTGTTCGATTGAGGTGGGCTCGTAGTGGTTGTAGTGGTACACGTGGAGCCCGGGATTGACCTTGCGGCGATCGGTGATGAAGTCGATCAGCTCCTCGAAGGCGAGCTTCTCATCGGAACGGTCGTACGCCCAGATCTCGGTGTACCGCGGTGTGCCGCTGGCGTCCATATCCGCGGTGTCGACGATGCCGAAGAGGTACTGGAGGCCGAACTCGCGATCGTCCTCGGTGTAGTAGCGCGCACCCTCGATGTCGAAGAAGAGATCGCCGACGCATGGCTCCGGGAGTGCCAGCAGGCCGCGGTTGGGCACAAGCGCACCGTCGGCGTCGCGCTCCGGGTCGAGCAGCTCGTACTCGATGCGTTCCATATCCTCGCTGCGCACCTGTAGCCGCGCTTGCAGCTGCGCCATGGCGAGCGATGCCACGTTGCCGCGGCCGATGGTGGGAAGCTCGGTCAAGCCGGCAAATCGCCGGCGAGTGCTGACATCGACGGCTTTGAGAGCTATGCGCTGGTTGGTTGGCATGCCCGCGACGAGCGACAGGTCGTCGTCGCGGCGTCGGCGACTGTCGCAATCCGTGCTCCACCGGCAGATGGCGCAATGTTCGACTGGCTCGGGATACGGAGACGACGGAGGAAGCTCACCCGTGTCCTCGGCAACGAAAATCTCGAGCGCGCGCCGGATTTGGCGTTCATATGCTGCGTAGTCGGCCAGCCGGAAAGACGAGAACGTGCCACCGCCGAGCGCGAGGTGCATGAACTCGGGTGCCACACCCTGCTCGTCCGCGAGGAGCGCGCTGTAGAACGCGGTCTGCAGCACGGCGCGAGCCTTGGCGGAGCGTGCCAGCTTGGCGTCGACCACCTCATACGTGGCGGGGTTGGCGACCGGCACGCCGAGCTTGCGAGGCAGGATGTCGGCGCGTACGAGAAAGTCGGGGTATCCGAGCAAAGCGGGCGCACCATTGGCGGCACCCCTCCCCAGTGCCCCCTGGTAGATAACTGCGACGCCGCGTCGGATTGCGTCCCGAGTGGCCTGCGCCCCTTCGGCCTCCTGGCCGAACACCTTCGGGATCTCTAACACTTCGTGGCCGTCGGTGCGGAACCCCGCGAGGACCCTTCGCTCGTGCTTCTCGCCGCGTTCGATCAGCTCGTCGAAGCCCGCGTCGTACTCGCGAGCAGGCTTCAGACGGCCATTGGCCGCGCGGGTGTCGAGGCGGGTGACATGACGACAGGCGAGGAAGTTGGAGAGATCGCTTGCCGAGAACCGTACCCGGCCATCGGTGATCTTCATCGGTCCTGAGGATACGGGTGCAGCGGCCCCGGAGCGGTGGGCGCGCATACGCTTCGATCGCACCCATTCATGTAGGCCATCCTGCCCGGGCACGGCGACAGGCGCGTGTCGCCGCCACGACGCAGTCTCGATGCCTGGGAAAGTAGACGCGAATCCTCCACGACGGGCAGAGCAACGTCGTCCGCGCGATGCCTACTATCGAGTCGGGTTGTTGCAGTTCTGGTTTGGTGGGTGGCCACCCCCTGGTCGCCACGAGGTCGTCCACGACACCCTGTTGTCGCCTGCTGCAGGCAAGGTTCTCCGCATGACCTACACGTCCGCTGATGCCGGCGCATATGTCGCTTCCGTGCGGTGGCAGTTCGCGTCGACCATGCCGGAGATCCCCCACTGGTACACGATCCGGAAGTGGCGGCCCGAGTTGGATGGCGCGTTCCTCGCCTTCGTGCGCCACATCCGGTCCACTGGGATCAGGATGGATTGGCCGGATCCTCCGGCAAATCCCCTCTACCACAACCAGTACCTGCTGCTTGACGGCTGGAAGTACTGGACGATGGGCGATCCGCACCCGGGGGTGGTGCCGCCGATCGAGACCCCCGAAACCACCACTCTGATCAACCGCGCGAGGATCGAGCCTCAGGGGGAGGATCGAATCCTTCCCCCTGTAACCAGAGGCTGATCACCCTTCCGCGTACCCTGAGTGTGCGGGTCTCCAATAGCACCGACAGCATCACCAAGGAGAATCAGCTCGTGACAGACAAAGGCACACTCACTGCGCGTCAGGTTCAGGGGCATACTGACGCGGCATCCAGGTCCAAGGCGGCTTTTGAGCACGCGAGGCATCATGTAGAGAAGGGTCCGGAGCGCCGGGCTGCGTTCGCGGCTCAAGCCGTTAGGTATCTTGCGGACGTGGATACGCTGGGTGTCCCACGGGACAACCCGTTGGTCGCGAAGCTGGTCCACATGGGCCTCAACAACATCCGCGCGGCCGACGCAGACGGGATCCGCGCGGCTGAAGCAAACCGAGTCAAGCGGGTACCTGTCGGAACCGTGTTCGCCTACCGCTCGTCCAGCCATGTCTACCACACCCACGTGTGCGAGGGAATCATCAAGGCCACCGAGCCAGATCCACTCGAAAGTGAACCGCCTGGAGGCGTTACCGTGACCATGACACTGGAGCAGGCGCTGGCCCAGGGCCGGCGACTCTGCCACTACTGCGAGCGACCGTGACGCCGGGAGCCCGACGCCTCCCCTCAGCGCCTGACGGCGTCGGGGTCGCCGCTCAACTCGCAGCCTCGGCCGCACTCCGCGTCGCTCGACTGCGGGCCAACGCACTGCGCCCCCACAACCTCGCGGGTTGCGGATCAGTGCCGACGCTTCGCCACCGAGACGAGTAGCCTCCCGGACCATGAACGCCATCCGTCCAGCACTCGCCTATCGGCTCGAGCGCAGCACAGACCAACCCCCGACGCTGGATTACGACGAAGCACAGCAGATCTCACGGCTCAGCGATGGAACCCCCGCAGTCGTGCTCCCTCGAGCGGAAATCCAGACTTTCGCTGAGCGCGATCGTCCAGAGCCGAGCACCAGCACTAAGGCCGCGCGCGACCCGGGTGATCTTGACGCTCTGGCCTGGCCTACGCGGGACCTCGCGGCGACCGCAACAGAAACTCGGGCAGGGCGGGATACCGACGACGACCAGCCTCACCCACGCGTCTCGTTCGCCGACGACCTGGTCACCGGGATCGTCGCCTTCTGACCCCTGATATCGTCGCCGTGACCACCCGGACCGACGTGTCCGCAGACCTGGTGGTGCAGTGCTGTGCGACCCGCGGTGTGGAGATCTACCGCTTCAACTCCGAGGACTATCCGCAGCACATCGGTCTCGAGTTCGATCCTGTGCACCCGGAAGACGCAAAGCTCTGCCTCGCCGATGACCACAGCGTCGCCATCGGCCGGGCCCGGGGCATCTGGCTGCGTCGCCCGCAATGGCCGGTGATTGCTCCGGCGGTTACAGATCCGCTTGACCGTCAGTTGGCCGTCCGCGAATCAGTGGGCGCAGCCGGTGGTCTCTGGCGACTTCTTGACCATCGGTGCGTCAGTTCTGCCGACGCACTCCAGGCTGCGCGATGGAAACTCCCGCAGTTGCAGCTTGCCGCTCGGCTCGGCTTCAATGTCCCGGAGACGATCGTGACCACGAACCTCGCGGCCGCACAGGGCTTCGCTGCGGCCGGCCCCACTGTCATCAAAGCCGTCCAGGATGCCTACGCGAGAGTGGGCCTGACCCTGATGACCGGGATGACCGAGCGCGTGCGACCCGATGATCTTGAGGGGGTCGAAATTGCTCCGGTGATGCTCCAACGCGAAGTCGCCAAGGTGGCGGACTATCGGGTCACCGTTATTGGTCACCAGGTCTTCGCCAGCAAAATCACCACACCCACCGGATCACCCATTGATGTCCGGGCGACCGACCCTGCGGAGTGCGAGATCACCGTGATTGACCTACCGGCGCCAGTACAAACCGCGTGCTTGGCTTTCGTCGAGGCCAGCAGTCTCCGCTTCGCCGCCTTCGATCTCGCAGAATCGGCCGATGGGACCGTCTGGTTCTTCGAGTGCAATCCCAACGGGCAATGGGGATGGATCGAGCTCGCCACCGACGCACCCATGACCAACGCGCTCGTCGAGTTGCTCATCAGCGCGGAGAAGCCGTGATCTCGCTCGAGAGGCTCGGCAACTTCTTGACCTTCTGGGCGCCGATGACACTCCCTGAGTTCGACGAAGGGACAGCGCCGAACCAAGAGCTTACGAAGGAGTTCGCTAACCTCGATACCACCCTGGGGACTCTTGACGATGGGGGCATCAACCAAATCATCACCGAGTTCAAAGACGCTCTCGATGCGACCAGCTCCTCGGTCAAAGAGATGCGATCGCGAGCGGCGCAACTCCTTGCTGCTTCAGGATTCGTCGCGGTGTTGGCCACCATTGGCACGGCCTTACCACCGAAGCTGCCTGGCATCGTCCTGACCTGTCTGATCGTGGCCGCAGCGCTCTACGCTCTCGTCGGCACCATGTGGCTAACCACCCAAGCGCTCGCTGTGCGCGAGTGGAACATCCTGCGACTCGCCCCCACCGCTCGTCTCTCTGAGCGGCGCATCAAGGAGATATACGCGAGCCAGCTCTACCAAGTCCGTCGCTCGAACGACATTCGCCTCGAGGTTCCTGTTGGCTATCTCCGAGATGCGTACTGGTACTTCTTCGCCACTGTGATCTTGTTCGTGGTGGACGTCATCGTTCGCTACCTACCCTTTGCCCATGCATGAGAAGGGCTCACGTCGCCAAATCCCACGGAGAATAGACGTCCAAACTTGCCTATCCGCGAACTCCTGAGGACCCTCATGGCATACTCGTGCCGGGTCAGCACGTAGCCGCCAAGCGGCCGTGCTCAGGGGTGGTGGAGTGGCTCAAGGGGACGAACGTGCAGTGTCGATGTCGGCTCTGGCGAGGACGGTGGTGTGAGTGACCCCGCGCCGACGAGCGCACCCCTCGCCGCGTCGGATCCCCACGACATCGGCTCCTACCGTCTCGTTGGGCGGCTCGGCGCCGGCGGCATGGGCGTGGTCTTCCTCGCGCTCTCGCCGACCGGCCGCTACGTAGCTCTCAAGCGCATCCGTCCCGAGCTCGGCGACGACCCAGTCTTCCGCGCCCGCTTCCGGCGCGAGGTCGAGGCCGGGCGCAGCGTTATGGGTGCCTGCGTCATCCGCTATCTGGACGCGGACACCGAAGGCGATCCACCCTTCCTCGTGACCGAGTACGTGGATGGCCCGAACCTGGCGGAGGCGCTGGACCAGGCTGGCCCGATGCCATATCTACGCCTTCGCACCTTCGCGATCGGCCTAGCGGAGGCGATTGAATCGCTCCATCGCGCCGGCGTGACCCATCGAGATCTCAAGCCCTCGAACGTGCTTCTGGCCGGAGACACGCCCAAGGTCATCGACTACGGTGTCTCCTCAGCCGTCGAAGCCACCGCGTTCACGCAGTCGGGGATGCTGGTCGGGTCGCCCGCCTGGATGGCGCCGGAACAGGCCCTTGGGCGTCAAATCACCCCCGCCGTTGATGTCTTCAGTTGGGCCGCGTTGGTCGCCTACGCCGGAACCGGTCGGCCACCCTTTGGTGAGGGCCGGCCCGAAGCGGTCCTATTCCGCATCGTGCATGAGGTCCCAGACCTCGAGGGACTGGATCCAGATATCCGGCCGATTGTGGAGGCCGGTCTCGCGAAGGATTCGGGCTCTCGCCCCGGCGCTGCGGAACTCGTCCGGCGGCTCGCCAGCCTCACCGCCTCACAAGTCAATACCCCATCTCGGGGTGACACGACCATGACCCTCGCTGCAGCCATCGCGCCACCCCCACCGCCGCGCGCGACGCCTTTACCGCCGTCAAGTGGGCCGAGTCCGTCTCCACGGCCGGCCACGCTTCCGCAGCAATCCGAGCCCAGACGCTCCCATCGCCGCTTCGACTGGCTTATCGCTGTCCTGGTTCTCCTCGCGTTTGGTGCCACTGGCACCGTCTTGGCAGCCGCAAACAGCTGGGGCCCTTTCGCTACTGGCGGCCCATTCGCCCCGACAGCGAACCCCGCCGTCTCATCGCCGGCGCAAGGAACCTCGACCTCTTCCGCCACGACCGCGCCCAGCACGGCCGCATCCCAGCCCACCCCGCCCCCCTTCGATGCTGCAGCTTTTCAAACCCCCGCGTTCCTCCTCGTCAAGGCTGCGCCAGCATCGCAGGCAGTCTCCGACGTGCTCGCACCGACGCTGGACTGTCTCGCATCGGGAGTTGCAACCTCGGAGCAGGTGGACACGAGTCGCGGCGAACTGCCGATGACCTATGGGTGTGCGGGCGGGGGCCTGGGCTTCGGCAGCGGCGTGTATCTGTTGGGTGAGCCGCAGGTCCAGTCCGACGATTCCGCGACCATCCTCGCCGGCACACCCATCTCATTGCAGGGATCCCCTCCAGCGGGCGTCGAGGTCGATCAAGGGGCCGGGGGCGCTACCTGGTGGGTGATGCCCGTTGGCATCATCGCGGCCAGCGCGTTGCAGGCCAACGACCCTCGGTGTGCATCAGTCTCCGGCCCGAGTGCATGTATCGCCAATCTCTTCACCACCCCGCCCGGCTACAAGATGGAAGCCACGCCGCAGTTCGACCACCACTACGCGCAGGACCTCGCCTTCATGTTCGTCAAAGGCTATGTTCTTGTTCCGCAGAATTCCTGGGGAGCCTCGGACGACCTCCATGTGCTGATTGGCGAGCGCACCTCTACAAGCGGAGTCCTCACCGAACGCGCCTATTTCTTCGAAGACATCGGTGAAATCGGGATCGATACGTCGGACGGCAGTGCGTCGATCACAGTTGTCGCCCACACCAACGACCACGTGACCCTGCAGTACGCCCTCTACGATGTGGGCGACGCGACATCCGTCGGCAGTGCAGATGTGCGGTTCGAATGGACGGGGAGCAAATTTCTCACGCTCGATCCCCTCCCGCCCTCAAGTCCCTCGGTCAACGGCAGCCGCCTGTAGCACCGGAAGGAACAACGAGCACGGCACTACCCCGCACCGTCCTCTTTTGCTAGACGCGGGACTCCGGAACCGGCCGCGCCACCCCTCGTGCTCCGGCGGTCAGCAATTCCGGATCGCGACGCCGGAGCACCCAGGCCGCGGCGACAAGGAACGCGGCAGTGAGCGACAGCAGGACTCCAATCTCACCTCCCCACGGCCATGGTGCATGGTTCCACCCGGGGTTGCTCCCCGGCGGCCCCAAAGGCTGGACCAGGTTGAGGTTGACGGTCGAGGCGACCGCATCCACGCCCCACTTGGCGCTGCTCAGCCAACTGAGTTCAGCCAGCACCGGCTTGTGCGCAATATCGAGCACCGGCATCGACATGATCAGCTGCCCGACCAGGAGCAGGACTAGAACGCTGATCGCCTTGTCACTCGAACGCATCATTGCGGAAACCAGCAATCCCAGCGCCATCGCTGCAAGCCCCGCGCACGCCACATCGATGATGAGCTCGAGCTTCGGATTGCCGAGCGCCGACCCCGTCAGCGGATAACTGTCGCGCGCCAGTCCGATCAGCACGATGACCACCGCTTGCAGAATGGTCAACGGGCCGAGCACCGCCACCTTGGAGAGCACGTAGGCCGGAATCGACAATCCGACAAAGCGTTCACGCCGATAGATCTGGCCCTCCTTGACGATCTCTCGGATGGCGTTGAGCATCCCAGTCAAGGTCACGGTCAACACCACGATCGGGACCACGGTTTGGGCGAGCCGCGGTTGAGCGGTGCTGTTCGGATTGAAGGCGTCACCTCCGAGTGTGGCGAGCATCAGCAATCCCAACACCGGTGCTTGGAGCACCAGCAACGCAAGGTTGCGCCGGTCCGCAAGCTGGGTCGCGAGATAGCGTCGGACCAAAGTCCCCAGCTGACGTGGCCAGTCTCGCGTTCGCGCGGGGCCCGGTGGCCGGGGCACGTCAGGTGACGACACCGGTTGCCGCGTCATCGGCTTCGCCACGTATTTCTGGTATTCGGGGCTCCCTTTGAAGCGTTCCTCCCAGCCATCCCGTCGCGCTTCAAGGTCGGTGAACACGTCAGCAAGCTCCTGGCGTTGGAAGAAACCCAGTGCCGTCGCTGGCGGTCCGAAGAAGGCGGTGTGTCCGCCCGGTGCCAGAAACAGCACCCGGTCGCAAACCTGGAGGCTCTGCACACTGTGGGTGACGATCACCACCGTGCGGCCGCTGTTCGCCAGATCGCGGAGCAGGGCCATCACCCCCTTCTCATAGCCCGGGTCGAGGCCTGACGTTGGTTCGTCCAGGAAGAGGGGCGACGGTTTGGTGAGGAGCTCGGTTGCGATGTTGGCGCGCTTACGTTGCCCACCGGAGAGTCGAGCAATGGCGAGATCCGCGCGCTCCGTCAACACAAGCTCGCCGAGCACGTCGTTGACTCGAAGACGCCGCTCCGCGCGTGGGACGTCATGGGGAAAGCGCAGCTCGGCGGTATATCGCAGCACCTGCCGCACGCTCAATTGCGTGTGGATGATGTCGTCCTGGGGCACGTATCCGATCCGCCGGCGAAGATCGTCGTACTCGGCGTAGAGGTCTCTTCCCCCGAGCCAGACGCTCCCTTCGTCCGCCGGCCGAAAGCCGGTCAACGCATTCAGGAGTGTCGTTTTCCCTGCGCCGCTCGGACCCACCACTGCGAGGAACGCGCCCTTCTCCAGGCGAAAGCTCACATCGCACAGCAGCAGCTTCCGATCCGGAGTGCGCACCGTGAGTCCGCGCGCATCCAGGCGCAGATCCTCGCCGCCGTACTCCTCGATAACGGCCCCGACCAAACGAAGCGTGCGGTGTCCAATGCCGATGACATCGCCATCGTGGAGCCAAGCCTCGCTGATGAGTTGCCCATTGACGAAGGTGCCGTTATGACTCTTAAGGTCGAGGAGTTCCCAACCACCGTCCCGATGCCAACGCAGCTCCGCGTGCTGGCGTGAGACGAAGGGGTCGGCGAGGACCACCTGGCTCTCCTCCGCACGCCCAACCTCCACCACAGGCGGCCGCAGCGGGTGGGTCGCGAGCAGCGTTCCCAGATCCGTGGCGTCCGTGCGGACGAAGGATGCGGTCACGCGCTGAACGGATGCGACCGAGCGATCGGCTGACCCCTCGAGAGCGACCTCGATCATCGGACCCGTGCCCGGGTTCGCAAGGCGCAGACAAACGGACTGGACAATCACATAGCGATCGATCCGTTCGCCATCGATGTAAGTGCCATTTCGACTCGCCAGATCCTCTACGAGCCACTGGTCGCCTTCGACCCGGAACTCCGCCTGCCTGCGTGAGACCCGCGGATCATCGAGGCGGACGTCGGCACCGCCATCGCGTCCCACCAACCACGACCGCTCGGGGGACAACGTCAACTCGAGGCTACCGCTCCGGACCCGGAGTTGCCTCACGAGAACTCGCCCTCGAACTGCTCCGACCGCGCGGTATTCCAACTCAACAGACGGATCACGGCTTGAAGCCTACCTATCCCGACGTCTGGGCATTCAGGCGAGACGTCGAGCGCCGGCTCCCCTGCAATCGCCGAGTTCCGCGATCTGCGAGGACGCCGTATGCGCCTCGGGCTCTAAGCGTACGGCGAGAACCGACCGTGAGGTCCGTCAGTCCTGGTCGGGGCGTTTACCAAACAGGATCTCCCACGCCTCGAACAGGGCGTCCTCGATCTTGTCCTGCGCTTCGCGGTTTGTCTCGCAATGCCACGACAGAATCGGCGCGGGCTGGCTACGGTAGGTCACATCCAGGGTGTAGCCGTCCTCCCAGTAGTCCGCCACCCGGATATACGCGCGCAGCCCGATCTCCTTGTAGCGATCACCCACGAATCGGAGTCTGCTCCACGTACAAGCCGACGCTCCTGGACGATCGTAGACTCGGCTCATGGCCGGACCGAACCGCTACTCGCGCCGGTCCGGCTACGTCTGCCCTGGCTGTGGCAAGCCCGTCAACCCACGCAAGACGCACCGTGCGGTCAGCGGCAGGACGACCATCGTGCCCACGCCGACGCTTTGCGCCGCGTGCGCAGCCAAGGCGCCGGTCCCCAAGCGCAAGCTGAGCTACCGCGAAGAGGCGGACGCCATTGCAGCCAGGCTCGCCGCCAAAAGGAGTGCTGAGCAACCGCCAAGCTGAGAGAAGGGCACGTCACGATGTCGGAAATGTCGTCGGGAAGCGTGGCCCAACGGGGCGGGCGCATGTGCGTCTTCTGTGGCGCGGATAGCGTCACACGAGAGCATGTCTGGGCAAAGTGGCTGAAGAAGCTGACGGCGTATCCGGCGGGCCGCACCGCGTCGGCTTGTCTGGGGTCCCATCGTCATTGACGGACTTCCAGGCACCGGCGTTCTCGCACACGGTTCGGCGCGTTTGTAGGAAATGCAACACGGGTTGGATGTCCGACTTGGAGACGGCCACGGAACTCCTCGTAACCACCATGTTCGCGGGCGAACGGGCCGTTCTCGCCACCTCCGAGCAAGACACTTTGTCACGCTGGATGTACAAGACCGCGCTTGTGGTTGCTCTGCTCAACGACGAACACGAGGCGACCCAGGTTGATCCTCTCCATTACCGCGACCTAGCGCATGGCGTGATGCCCGCAAACACAACGATCTGGCTCGGCAATATGGCGCCTGGGGAACTGGAAGCCGGGAGCTGGCTGCAGCGCATCGAATGGGAGGATCGCCTCAACGCTGAGAACAGCGGTGACGGGTATCTTTTCATCGTCGCAGTTCTGTCCGTCGTGGCCATCGGAATTGTCATGGGCGGCACAGGTGAAATACCCCCGGCCCTCAAGATGGGATCTCTGTCCCTGGAGTTGTTCCAGCGGATGTGGCCAGCCAGCCGCAACTATGCCGTGGTGTGGGAGAAGACGAGGCCCGTGACGCTCGCTGACCTTGAGCAGCTTGCGTCCGCGTTTCGGCGCAAGGGTGGTGCCACGCCGACAACGCTCACGCCCGGCTAGAGAAAATACGCTGCCGTAGATGCCGTCGTCGCGGCTTGGCGGCAGAGATCTGATCTCGCGGTCGACGAGCGTTAGCGCGTGAACTTCCCCCGACTGTTCCGGGTTAAGCACCGGCGGTGATCCAGCCCCTAGTGAATCCCGAAGCGTTGAAGGATGTTAGAGAATGGCTTCGTCTTCGGCAGGAAGTGACACCACAGTGCGCGATGATTCAGAGGTGCGTGAACCACTGGTCACGGATGGTGTAGACCGTGGCTGTGTACAGCGACGCCAACGTCAACCAAAGCGCCGATGAGGACGCTCAACTTGGCATCCAGCTTATCGATCGCATCCAACTGCGAAGACAGCTTCACAGCGGCCACCTGACACGCAGAGTCGATTCCATCCGATGTTGCCATCGCGTCGCTCAACTCGGGCATGGCAAAGGCATTGTCGGCGAGCCCACTACCGCACTAGGTCATCCGGCCGAGGTAGCTGCATGGTGCCGTTCACCTATGCGGCTCCCACCACGCGGACGTGGCGAACGAGTTCACGGCCTGCTCGACACGCGACCGGTATCGAGCCAGGTCCCACCACCCCGGCAACACGGTCTCGATGGGACGCAGTTCCTCGTAGAAAAGGACGCCGTGCCACCGGTGCAACGTCCGCACCTGTCCCGTTGCGAACGCCGGCACGCGTCGGTGCGAGAAGCTGCGAGTCTGCTCACCCGCCGGGGTATAGCTCCGGCCCGGCACCTCGATGTCTACGTCGCCACACATGCGGCTCACCGTCTCCAGATCCTTGGTGTCGGCCAGTCCGCCGAGCACGATCTTCACGGTGCACCCATCCCACAGGGCGGCGGTCCCGTCCACCCCCCAGCGCGCCCGGGCCTGGCCTAGCGACTGGAGCACGATCATCGTGGTGATGCCCTGGCCAGCGCCGTCGGTCACGAGTTGGGGCAGCGACGGCAGCGGCGCGATGTTGGCGCACTCGTCGAGGAAGAGCCCGAGCGGCGGCGTGAGCCGGCGCGTGACCGAACGCGCGGCTCGTTCCTTGGCCGCATTGACGATGGTCTCGATCAGTGCGGTGATGATGGGCGCCATGCTCGTCTGGGCCCCGGATGTTCCGACGATGAAGAGCGCCGCTCCTTCCGTGATGATTCGGTCGGCGTTGAATCCGGCCGCCACGCCGGGTTGACAGGCGCGCAGGACCCGCGGATCCGCGAGACAGTCGTAAGCACGCCGTGCGCCGCTGAACACATTGCTGACGGCCTGCTCGTGCATGCCGGTGATTGCCTCGAGGTCGTCGGCCCACTCCGGCGCGACGGGGCTCTCGCGCAGATACCGGACGGCATTGTGGCTCTCCGCCCTGTTCACCCACTGCCGGACTGTGGCGATGTCGCGTCCGGAAACCGCTGCGGCATGCAGGTAGCAGCGGTGGATAGCCTCGTTGTATGACTGGAAGTAGTCGGCGTGCTGGACGCCCCGCGAGCTGCCGGCGGCCGCGTTGAGCGCGCGGGCACGGTAGATGGCGACCTGGGGATCCTCGCACCCGGCGACCGGATCCCAGCCCACCGGGTCGGGCCACTCGCTGAAGCCGGTCGGATCGAAGACGTACACCGGCCGCTCCTGCCGGAGCGCGCAGGCCGTATGGACGATCAGATCGTCCTTGGTCGATGTGGCCACCAGCGGGCCCGGCCAGTCCAGGAGGTTGGGGATGATCACGCTCACGCCCTTGCCGCGGCGGGGCGGAGCGAGCAGCAGGTAAGCGTTCTCCGGACTCCCCCACAGCCAGGTGCGGCTGGCGACATCGCGACCGAGATAGATCATCGCTCACCCCCGGCGTCACGCTCCTTGGGGTCGACGATGGTCGTCCCCGCCCGCGCGACACGGCGATCCAGCCGTGATCGCACCTCGCCCCAGGAGGCGAAACTCTGCCGCGGCGCTCGGGGCAGACCCCATCGGGAGAGCAGCCCCCGACGCCTTCGTAGTCGCGACCGCCATCCGATCGCGAGGGTCGCGATGAGCGCCGCGCTCAGACACACCAGCGAGGCGGCGACCGCCACTAGCCGTGGCTCCGGGCTGTGCGCGCGTTCGATGCGGGTGGCTCGCCAAGAGCCAGCCCCCACACCCTGCGAACACAGCTCAATGCGTGAGGAACATGGACGGATTCATCGCGTCCAGCGTACCGACGAAACGCTCACACGCCGCTTACACTTTACCCCCGCCGGCCGCTCGTGTGTGGCCGCTGACGCTGCGTCGCAGCGCGAGACACGTGTGTGTGATCGCGGTGTGGTCAGCGGCCCACCGGGAACGGGACCGGCACGCCCCGCGCCGCAGCGATCTCGACGCGCTGACCGTCACCGTACGTGCGGTGCCACGTGCCTGCAGACCACACGTCGCTCGCCGTGAGCGTCCGAGTCCCGCTCTGCAGGCGGCACGTCTCCGCTGCCTCGTCCAGGGCGACCTCGCAGAACGCGACCCAGCGCGCGCCGGCGACGACCGCGGATCCGCCGGCGGTGAGGTCGGGGCCGCTGTGGTCGAGCACCAGGGTCCCCGAACCGGAGTAGACGCCGGAGCCGACCGCGTGGAGCGTGGCATCGCCGATGCGATAGCTGGTCGCCGTCAGAGTCACCGTGACCTCCCCCGGGGCGATCGAGAGCACGAGGCCGACCGTCGCACAGCCAGCGGCGAGCACCATCGCCGCGGCGAGTGCCATCGCCCGGGCTCGGCGCACGCGTCGCGACCGCCAGACGCGGCTGGCGTGTTCCCCGGCGCCCATGTCGATGATGCCGGCTCCTGCCAGGCGGGCGCGAAACCAGCGCGCGTGCGGTCCGGTGCTCACGCGGTCTCGGCTCGCATTGCGGTGATGCCGGTGCATTGAGCGTCCATTGCGAGCGTCAGCCGCCAGCGCGCCGGCGGGATTGCGATCGGCGGACCTCCGGGTTCGCGGGCCATGGAGCGGTCGTCGACGAGGAGCTCGACGCGCACCACCCCATCGCTGCCGTCCAGGTCGGCGGTGCCCGCCACCGCCTCGCCGTAGTCGGTCTCCACGTACCACCCATCACCACCGATCGCGGCCAGCGCTCGGTGCACGCTTGCCGCGCAGTTCGGGGTCAGGTAGTCCAGCTTCGGCCGCTCGCCGTATCCGCCCCGGGCGAGGTCGGTGAGCAGGCGCAGGCACAGGGCCGTGATGCGCCGCACACCTTCGTCCTGGTCGGTGACGGACGCCGTGTGTCGACGTTCAGCCATGGGGGATGGTTGCCGAGGCCCGGTCTCGCGCCGCCACCACCGCGCTCAGCACGCCCGCGAACGCGCGATCGGTCCGAGGCGAGGCGCCGACGATGGGGCTGCGCCGATGGCTCGCCGTCTGCACGTCGACGGTGAACGGCACCTCGACGATCTCGGCCCCCGCCGAGCGGAGGTGGTCGAGGAGCTCGGCGATCGCCGGGAGCTCGAGTGCCCGGCGGCCGTCGACGGGGAGCAGCAGGGGGACGACGAGCCCGGGCCGACGGAGACGGTCGTGGGAGCCGGCGACCATGGCATCGATGCTGTCGATGATCTCGCCGGCTGCGATGAAGGACGCCTCCCCGAGGTCGATCGGCAGCACCGCGACATCCGCGTGCTCCAGCCAGTGGGCGACCACCGCCTCCTTGGCGCCCTCGCTCAGGCTGGGCAGGGTGTT
>JBAPWO010000169.1:0-2115 GCA_049283735.1 Candidatus Dormiibacterota bacterium | reverse complement strand
TAGTCAAGCCTCCATGGCGAAGTCCGAAGAAGACACGTTTGCAACCATCCCAGGCCCAACGTCCTCTTCCGTCGCCGCCTCGGGCTCGCGCGTTCGTTCCGTCGGTCGGAGGATGTTGAGGGACCTGTCCGGGTGCGCGTTTGCGACCCATACTTTCGAATGGTGACGTTGAGCGACCCTGTCGGGATGCGGGAAATCTCGGACCGGCTGGGCTATCCGGAGGCCACTGTGCGGCAATGGCACGCGAGACGTCTCCTGCCTGGTCCTGCCGACGTGACGTCGACGGCTCGAGTCTGGGACTGGGTCGACATCCTCCGGTGGGCACACGGTACCGGCCGAGATGACCGCCTGAGGTGGTTTCGTCCGAGCCTGGGGGATGCGTACCAGGAGAGGTATAGCGCTTACCAGGGAAGTGGTCACCTGGGGTGCGCTCCCGACACAGCGCGGAACAAGACCGGACCGATGCGCAAGCTCACGTAGAAGCCGATCGCAAACAGCGGCACGAAGGCGCGCGACAGTGTCGGTCGTGCTGAGCCTGCCCGCCTTGATGGGTCCCACCCGGCCCAAACGTCAAGAGTGGCTACTCATCGATGCGGCGGCTCAAGGCTCGCCGCAGGCGTCGGGCATGGAGCCACGATCTCCGATGACCTGCTCGCGCGACTCGAGCTGCCTCGGGGAATGGCCTGTGTGCGCTCACGCGTCGACGGAGACGGTTAGTGACCGGCAAACGATGCGGGCCGTGCCGTTTCGGGTGGGCGGGGGGCGAAAGAATCCCCCACTCCGCGCGCGCCGGTGATGCGCGGATCAGTCGCCGACGTTGACGATGAAGCCGTGGATGGTATTGGCGCTGTCCGCGAGCCTTGCCAAGTACCCATCGACGGACGCCAGCCAGCAATCAAGTGGCCTCATGAGCGTCGGAAGGCAGTCGAACCTGCGAACTCTGGTCCCCTAGCCCGGCACTAGCTTCCGGTCGCAGGGTGAGTTCGATCTATGAGTGCTTTCCCCAGGAAAAGGTTGGAAATGCTGTAACCCCGCGCCGGGGTCATCGTGCGCCGAGCCCGCTGAAGACCTCAAGCGCGTAGAAAGCCTCCCACCCGCCTTCGCGGGGCTGTGCCGTGAAATCCTTGTCCAGCCTGACAAGTAAGTAGACGAGTTCACTGCGCACCGGCGTTCGACCAAGCAATGTCGGCAACTCCGACAGATTGATGAGCCAGTCCGCGTACCAAGATGCCCAATCCGAATCATTTCCGTCGACGATGCGGTAGACACGGTGGTGCGTTTCTGCCGCCTCGGTCAGAAGCTCCCGAATCCGGGCTATCGCGTCGTCCATATGCTGGAGGTCAACCATAACTGCAAACCTCCTGTCCGTCCAACCGGGACACGCCAAGGACGTGGTCGGGGCCGTGTCCAGGGCTCGAATCGGTTGCGCGGGATCTCCCGGTGTCGACCGACTGATCAGGTTCGTACGCTCGGAGCGGCAGCCCGAACCACACAGTCACGCCTTCGGTCTCACTACTCGGCGCCGACGATGCCCCCATGCGCTCGCCGGGTGCCACCACGTACGTTGGACCATTGGTCTCGCAATCTGCGCGGGTAGCGTCGGGGGGAGCGGGTGGCACGTCACCACCCGCTCTTGGGAGGGAGGACAGTTCACCATAAAAACCAACGCGTCGGTTTTACGCATGGTAGCATATCCAGATGCCCCGTATCTCCGAAGGCGCGCGCCTTGAACGCCGCCAGCAGCTCGTCGACGCGGCTTGGCGATGTGCCGGGCGCATGGGGTATAGCGAACTGACCGTCGATGACATCTGCGCCGAGGCTGAGGTGAGCAAAGGGGCCTTCTACGGATATTTCTCCTCGAAGCAGGAGTTGCTGATCACGCTTCTCGAGGAGGATGCGGCTGAACTCGACGAACGCCTCGAGAGCCTCGCTCAGCGCAACATCTCCAATGTCGACCGGCTGCGGAGTTTTGCTCGCGAGATGTGTGAGCGCGGCACCGACCAGGCCCGGGTCCAAGTGCGTTCGGACCTGTGGGCTCTCATCCTCACCGAGCCAGCTATCCGTGAGCGGATGGTGTCAGCGGTCGGACGCCGCAGAGCGATGTTGAGGGGCTGG
>JBAPWO010000168.1:0-2539 GCA_049283735.1 Candidatus Dormiibacterota bacterium | reverse complement strand
GTCCTCGACCAATGCGAGGTGCTTGAGCATCCCGCCCAGGGTCATCGACGACGCGGCGACCGTTGTGTCCAGGCCGGCCGCGTCAAGGCCGGAGCACTTCCACGCCAGGGTGGCTCGCTGGAAGTCCAGGAAGCCCACGAGGGTTGCCGCCTCGTCGGCCGCGGAAGGAGGTTTCGGACGACCCTGCTCGTCGAGGTCAGCCATGGGCGGGAGTCTAGACGAGGGCAGCCGCAATGGAAGGACGGAGGAGGGTCGGGTCAGCTCGACGGAGCAGCCGGCGCGGTGCTGCCGTACTTCACGTTGAACCCGTCCAAGTCCTTGTCCGGCACCGACGGTGTCGAGACCTGGATGCTCTTCTGGATCATCACCCCGCCATCGCTAGCGACCAGACCGGGTGACTTCCCGTTCGCGGTCCCCGGGTCGAACGTCGCCTCGCCATATCTGGCAAGCGTGGCGATGCGGCCGCCGACGCTGGGAGCCTCCTGGATCCACTCCGCCGAGGTACCCGGGCCTGAATAGGCCTTTACCGTCGTGAACGTTCCCGACCGGGCATCCTTCACCGTGATGGTCCAGCCAGTCGAACCCCGGGTGATCGACACGCTCACATGGTCACCGGCGCTCACGCTGAGGCTGATCCGGGTCTCGGCTGCGGGAAGGATCTCCCACCATGCGAAGTAATGCGCAGCGCCGCTGTAGTAGTCCTGCTCGGTGCCCGCCTGGATCAGGTTGCTGTTGTTGAAACCGTCGATGCCGGCCCAGCTCGACGAGTAGGTGGCATGCCGGGTCTTGGCTACCACGGGCACAACCCAGGTGCCCGTGACGCTCGTGAACGGGCCTCCGGTGATCGCATATCCGGACCAGTTGCTCGACGCCCATCCGGTCGCGCTGATGGTGCCGTTGGCATGGATGCGCGGGCTGTTGGTGACGGCCACCGCAGCCTGGGCCGAGGTGGCGAAAACGGCCGGCGCAACAACACCACAGACGGCGACGAACAGGATTCTTCGCATGGTTGCGAGAGCATATCGCGGCGTAGCCTGCTGAGCGATCCAAGGTCGGGCTTGAATCGCTCGCGCGGCGTGGAGTGGCGGGTTCGCCGCCTCGCCGTCAGCTTGGAGCGGGCGAATTCGTCGATGACGCCTTTGCCGATGAGTCGACCGGCGTAGAAGATGGGCTGGACGCGCATCCAGCCACGAGAACCGACGTACACAACCCGAGACCGGTGAGAAGCCGGGGACACGACGTGTTCATCGGGGCGCTCCTGCAGCGAGTGTGGTATCGCGACTGGCGACTGCGAAGCTGAGCCCCAGTTCGAGTTGTCCTCTCAATGCCTATAGAGTGGTGGCTACCGACGCGACCATCTGGTTGAACAGTGCCAATTGCTGGCTCACCAACTTGTCTGCATGCGTGAGCACGTACGGATGGCCGTCGGCACACAAACTCGGGCCACCCGCCCCCGGCACTTGCACCAGAAAGTACCGACCGCCAAGATGCGTCGTGGCGCCGGGCGTCAGCCCGCTAGTGTCCTGTCCGGGCATGGTCGCGGGATCAACATTCCACACGGTGAGCACCACCTCGGGCGTGCCGGTCGGGTACGGGACTCCGCACGCACCCGTCGTCGGAAGACTCTGATTCCACTCTGACGACCCAAGATTCGCAACCGCAACCGGAATCACATCATGCGCGCCCGATCCATCTGTCCAACGCTGCGCAAAGGCGGATGGGTCCTGCAGGTGGTATGTGACGCCGACGAGCTCAGCGGGAATCGTCATGCTGACACCGAGTTCTGGAATTGACAGGGTCTCAGTCGCTGGGGTCGCGGATGAGGATGGTGCGGAGGTTTGAGAGGGGGTCGGTGACGCGGATGGCGGGGCGCCTGAGGCGAGACCGCGGAAACCGTGGGACTGGCACCTGAGGCGGCACCACCAGCCGTTCCGCACGCTGCCAGCGCACATAGGCCAGTTCCCGCCATACCAATTCGGCTCAGTCTCATAATCTTGATGCTCGTGGTCGGCTGCGTCGTGGAAGGGTAACGCCGCGCCCGTTGGACTGTTACGCGATTGACGCGACTCGGCGCCGGGTGGCCCGCACGACGACGTCATCCAAATGCACAGTTACAGGAGCCACGGTTTCTGCGAAGAAAGCAAAAGAGAGATACCCGGCAACGACCTACTCTCCCACCCCGTTGCCAGGGCAGTACCATCGGCGCTGGTGGGCTTAACTGCTGTGTTCGGGATGGGAACAGGTGTTTCCCCACCGCTATGATCACCGGATATCTCTCTCATGACGAGTGAGAATGCGAGTCTGGTCCACGGAAGCTCACGTGCTGTCCGTCGGAGAATCCTGTTGCGCTGCTCGAGCGCTCTGCCAGGCGTTGCACTTTCCTGCGGCGCCACCATTGGCGCCATCCCACTCGTCGCTGAAAAGTGGGATAGGAGGTCAAGCCCTCGACCGATTAGTACCGCTCAGCTCAAAGAGTCACCTCTCTTACACCCGCGGCCTATCAACCAGATGGTCTCTCTGGGGTCTTACCCGGTTATCC
>JBAPWO010000167.1:0-3674 GCA_049283735.1 Candidatus Dormiibacterota bacterium | reverse complement strand
TACGTCCCCGCACCGATGGAGCCGACGAAGAACCCGATCGGAAGGTTGGACAGATACGCCAGCGCGATCGCCGACCACACCGTGCCCAGCGCGATCAGCACCGACAGGCCGATGGCGGTGAACGGCTTGTTGGTGAACGAACGGGCAGCGGCGGCGGGACTGATGAGCAGGCTGAAGATGAGCAGCGCGCCGACGACCGGTACCGCCATCGTGGTGGTCAGCGCGACGACCAGAAGGAACATGACCTCCATGCGACCGCTGCCGACACCGCGTGCCTCTGCAACGTCGGGCATCACCGAGGACAACATCAGGGGTCGATACACGAGAAACACCGCGGCGATGCAGATCACACCGATCACTGCGATGGGAATGAGCTCGCTGCCGCTCACACCCAGCACCTCGCCGAAGAGCAGCGAGAAGATCACCGGCGCGTACTCGGTGGTCATCGACAGGAAGAGCGATCCCAGGCCGAGCATCACCACGATCACGAGTGCGGTGGCGACGTCGTGGCGAGCCCGCCGTCCAAGGGCGGCGATGGTCAGCGCACCGACGATCGAGAACACCGCGAGCCCGACGACGGCGTCGACCCCGATGAGGCTTGCGCCTGCAGCCCCCGCGAAGGCGCCGTTGGGCAGCGCATGCGCGGCGAACGCCGACCCGCGCAGGACGATGAAGAACCCGACCACGCCCGCGACGACCGCCACGATCGATGCCGACTCCCAGGCGTTCATCATCAGGCCCGAGAACATCAGCCGGCCTGTGGTGCGGTTGAGCGGTCCTGGCCGCCGGAGCGACCGCGAAACCGAAGCTGCGACGCAAGATAGACCAGGAAGATCAGGGTGTCGACGAAGAAGCTCACCGGCCAGCCACCCCCGCTTGGGAACCAGTAGTAGCTGTCGTATGCGAGGAGCACGCCGAGCCAGCTGGCGAGGACCCCGATGGCGGAAGCGATGACCGCTGCTCGACCAGTCCGGTTCGTGATGCGCAGCGCGGTCGCCGCGGGTCCGATCAGCAGGGCGGTCGACAGGATCGCGCCGATGGTCACCGCGGAGAGGGACACGGCCACCGCGAGCGCGATGAGGTAGCCGATACCGACCAGGCGAACGCGAACGCCCTGGGCCGTGGCGAGGTCGGAGCTGACTGAGCTCAGGATCAGTGGGCGATACATCGCGAGCACGATGGCAGCGGCGACGACGCTGAAGATCGCGATGACCGGCACCATGGATGAGGGCAGGGTGAAGATCGATCCGAACAGGACGTTGACGGTCGCACCGGTGGTGCTCGACGCCGTCGTGTCGAGGTACAGGAACAGCGCTGCGAGTCCCAGCGCCGCGCCGAGCACGATTCCTGTTGCGAGGTCACGTCCTCGCGGCCGCCGGATGCCGATCCACTCCATCACACCCGCCGCCATCAGGTTCATGGCGACGAATCCGAAGAGCGGACTGATGCCGAGCAGGAACGCCGCCGATCCACCCGCCGTGCCGATGTCGGCGAGCGAGTGACCGGCGAACGATTGACCGCGCATCACCGTGAACGTGCCGACGATCCCGGAGACCACTGCGACGACTCCACCCACCAGCAGCGCCGTCTGCACCGGCAGGTTGGAGAAGAAGCCCGGCTCGAAGAGCGATGAGAGGAAAGGGGGCATCGCTACACCAGCTCGACGATCGACTCGGTGCCGCCGTGCTGGAGCGCCTCCTCGCGGCGTCCCGCCACCACGAGGATGCGGTCGTGGACGTGGATGACGTCGACGTGGCGGCCGTAGAGCCGGGTGAGCGATTCGCTCGACACCACCTCTGCGGTCGTGCCTGTCGCAATCCGGCCGTTGGCGACGTAGATGATCCGGTCCATCACCGGGAGCAGTGGGTTCATATCGTGCGTGGAGATGAGCACGGCGATCCGCTGTTCCCTCGCGATTCGCGCCAGCAGGTCGACGACCTCCTGCTCGCTGCCGATGTCGAGGTTCGCGAGCGGTTCATCGAGAAGCAGCAATCGCGGACGGCTGATCAGCGCGTGGGCGATGAGGATGCGCTGCTGCTCGCCACCGGAAAGGTTGCCGACCCGCGACTCCGCAAAACGCGTGGCGTCGACGGCGTCGAGCATCTCTCCGACCTGTTTGCGACGGGCGGACGAGGGCCACGGGACTCCGAATCGCTGCCCGTCGATCCCGAGGCCGACGAGGTCGCGCGCGCGCAGCGGCATGTCGGGATCGAGCGTGATCCGCTGGGGTACGTATCCGATGAGCGGTTGACGTCGCGAGCCGCTGTCGACACGCACCGTGCCCGCACTCGGTGCGATGAGTCCGAGGATGACCCGAAGCAGCGTTGTCTTGCCGGCGCCGTTCGAGCCGATCAGTCCGGTGAACGCGCCCGCGTTGATATGAAAGCTGACGTCATGGAGGATCTCGCGACCGGACAGGCTGACGCTGATGCCGTCAACGGCGAGGATTTCGTCCGAGCCGCCGGAGGCACGTCCCTGCACAGCTACAAGCTCTGCGTGGAAACGCCGTCGGCGACGGCCTTCTGCAGCGCGGTGACCTCCGCGAGCATCCACGATTGGTAGGTGTAGCCGGGGGTCGGCATCGTCTCGTACACCCCGATGACCGGGATTCTCGCAGACTGCGCGGCGCTGATGAAGGTCTGCGTCAGCGTGTCGGTCACCTGCTGGTTGTAGACCAGCACCTTGACCTTGTGCTGGGTGAACAGACCTGTCTGGAGCGACACATCCTGAGGAGAGGGGTCGACCCCATTCATGACGTCCAACTGAAACGCGAACGGCGTGAGATTGTCGGCGCCCGACGCTTGGAGCATGTAGTCCGCGACCGGTTCCGTGGTGGCCACCGGGGTGCCGGCGTACCGCGACTTGAAGCTCGCGAGCGCCTGCAGCCAGGGGTCGAGCGACGCGATGAACTTCGCGGCGTTCGCGCTGAAATACGAAGCGTCGGCCGGCTTCAGCGCGGCGTAGTCGGCAGCCAGGGCGTTGGCCACCTTCGGCATCGTCGTCGGGTCATACCACAGATGCGGGTTGGGGGTGCTGTCCGGCAGCCCGAGGAGATGCTGCACGTTGATGACCTTGCGAGTCGTGCTCGGCGAAGCGGATTCGATCCTGCTCATGTAGTCGTCGTAGCCGACGCCGTTCTGAATGACCAGCTGGGCCGCTGCGACCTCCTCGGCCACGCTCGGGCTGACCTCGTACGTATGCGGGTCGGTGTTCGGATTGCTCTCGACGGACGTGACCGAGACGTCCTTGCCGCCGACCTGCGCGGCCACGCTGCCGTACTCGTTCTCGGCGGCCACCACCGCGATAGTGCCTGGCGACGTCTGGGGGGTGGTCGCGCCGCAGGCGCTGACCAGTGCGATCAAGCCGAACCCGGCCGCCGTCATCCGGGCCATGTCTGAGTTGCGGCGAGCACGTGGAGATCTCATGAGACGGCAGTCTACATGAAACTCAGTCTCGTTTAGCTACTCGGAACGATCTCCCATCAGGCGCACCAGCTCGTCATGGAGCAGGCCGTTGGTCGTGATCACCGTGCCGGTGTCGATGCGAAGCTGGCCGTCGAAATCGCTGAAACGGCCGCCGGCTTCAATCACGATCGCCTGGGTCGCGGCGACATCCCATGGGTTGACCCAGGCTTCGACGGCGACGTCGATCACCCCCTCCGCGACCAGCATGTG
>JBAPWO010000166.1:0-28874 GCA_049283735.1 Candidatus Dormiibacterota bacterium | reverse complement strand
ATGAATGAGACCGGGCGCTACCCGGGTTCAGCGTGGCTCTGGCTCTATACGATGTGGTACCAGGTTCCACCCTTCAACTCGTCCACCGGATTCCTCGGCATCAGCTCTGCGAACACCGACCTGGCAGTGGTCGGGGTGATGCTCCTGCTGACCGCTCTGCTTCTGCTGGTGCCGTTCATTCCCGGCTTGCGAGATATCCCCCGCTGGATCCCCATTCACCGGTTGATCTGGCGACGTCACTACGCGGACATGAGGCGGCAGGCGGCCGCAAGCGTCCAGGACGCGCCGTGAGGGCTGATCCGATCAGTGGCGCCGGCGGACCCCACGAACCGGGGCGACAAACACCATCGCGCAGTAGATGATCACCGCGATGGCCACGTGCATCGCCATCAGCACCGCGACCGCCGCCGGAGGCTGGCCCCTGATGAGGAGCCACGCGTCGGGCAGGAAGAGCGCCAGGCTGATCAGGATCGTGAGCCAGGCGTAGAGCCAGCGCGGCGCGGAACTGATGCGGGTGAGCACGGGCCACCCGGCAGCGCCGATCAGGACGCCGATGATGGTGAGCTTCGCGTAGTCGTCGAACCGGAAATGCCCGTATCCGGCGATGCCGGAAAAGATGCGCGTGCCGGCTGCGACGAGGATCGCGTCGGCGGCAAGCGAGCCGATCAGGGCGATCACCGTCGCGACGACCAGGCGCGCCGGCGCCGGCTGGCGATGCGACGGAGTCCAGTCAACCCGAGCGATTGCCAGGGTGCGATCGATCAACGGAGTCTCTGCCCTCACATCCGCAGCCTATCGCTCGGTCCCTTGCAGAACGGTGAAGGCATGGTCCCGGAGTAGGCTCAGTTCGCGTGTCCCAGCCTCATCCTTCCCCGATCACGTTCCGCGATGCGCGTCCTCGTCGCTGAAGACGACGCGAAGCTGCGCGAGGTCCTTGCGCGAGGGCTGCGCTCCGCCGGTTACACGGTGGACGTCGCCGCGCGAGGCGATGCGGCGCTCGACATGCTCCTGCTGAATCGCTATGCGGCGGCAGTGGTCGACTGGCGCATGCCGGTCATGGATGGCATCGACGTGGTGTCAACGATCCGATCACGGAATCTGTCCACCCCGGTGCTCATGCTCACCGCGCGCGACACACCGTCGGACCGCATTCGCGGGCTCGACGCCGGGTGCGACGACTACCTGGTCAAACCGTTTGATTTCCAGGAGATGCTCGCCCGGCTCAGGGCCCTGATGCGACGGCCCTCAGCCACCCTCGGCCTGCGTCTCCGCGCCGGCGCGCTGAGCATCGATCCGGCGACGCGACTCGCATCGGTGAACGGCACAGCGCTCGCACTGACGCCGACCGAGTACGCGATCGTCGAGCTGCTGGTGCGACGGAGCCCGGCGGTGGTGAGCCGCGACACCATCGCAAACCACGCGTGGACCGACGCTCTCGACCCGATTGCATCCAACAGCATCGATGTTCATGTCACCAGGCTGCGTGCCAAGCTGGTCGGCGCGGGGCTCAGGTTGGAAGCTGTCCGCAGCGTCGGATACCGGCTCGTGGAGCGCGGTCTGTGAACACGCGCTTGAGCAGACATGCACTGCGCATCGCGCTGATCACCACCGTTGCGGTCGCCGGTGTCATGGTCGCGCTGTGCATCGCGATCGATGTGATCGTCGCTGAGTCATTGCGCTCGTCGGCCACCACTCGTCTCACCACCGAGCTCACGCAGCTTGCGCACAAGCCGGGCGGACAGAACCTCGCGGAGCCCGACGTCGATGACCCCGTGCTCGTCTGGAATGTGAGCAACGCGGGCGCGATCGTTGCATCGACTCCCGGTGCACCGGCGCTGCCCGCACGCGAGCTCAACGCAACCGCACCGTCGGAGACGAGCATCGCCGGCGCCGACGTTCTGGTGGCCGGTGTGGGAACTTCGACCGGCAGGCTCATCGGCGCCGTGAGTCTCGGCAACGAGTCGAAGGCGCTGACAGCGCTCACGATCACCGAGGCGATCGTCGGACCGGTCCTGCTCGTTCTGGTGTTTGCGGGCGCGTTCGTTGTCGGACGGCAGACCGCCGGACCGATCGAACGGGCACGGCGGCGCCAACTCGAATTCACCGCCGACGCATCCCACGAGCTGCGCACGCCGCTGGCGGTGATCGAAGCGGAGACCTCACTCGCCCTCGCGAACCTCGAGATCGCCGGCGCGGACGATGCGACGCTCCGCCGGGTTGCGGACGAGACCCACCGGATGCGAACAATCGTCGAGGATCTTCTCTGGCTCGCTCGCTTCGACGCGGTGCCCCCCGACCCGGTCAGCGAGCCCGTCGATCTCACCACCGCGGCGACGGTCGGGGTGCAGCGATTCGTGCCCATCGCCGAGCACGCGCGGCTGCATCTCGAGCATCACGGCAACGGAGCGGCGCTCGCCCTGGTCGACGCTCCCGCGGACTGGATCGACCGCCTCATCGGCGTGCTGCTCGACAACGCGTGCCGGTACACGCCGCCGGACGGAACCGTGAGCATCTCGGCGGTGCGCGAGCGCGACCATGTCCGCCTGACTGTGAGTGACACCGGTCCCGGCATCCCGGCAGAGCGCCGCGCGCGGATCTTCGAGCGGTTTCGGCGCGGCACCAGCGAGGGCGACGGTGCCGGGCTCGGCCTGGCGATCGGCAATGCCATCGTGGAGGCGACCAACGGTCGCTGGCAGATCACCGATGTGCCCGGCGGCGGTACCTCAGTCGGGGTCGTCTGGCCGCTCTCGCGCGCCCGGATCGCCGATCAGATCCACCCGTAGGGCGGAGCGGGGACACTCGGCGACCGCACGACGGGCATGCTCGAGCACGTCATCGGACAGTGCGCGCGGGTCGATGACCGGGTATCCCCAGTCGTCCATCCGGATGCGTTCAGGGAACAGCTCGCCGCACATGCCGTGCGCCTTGCACTTGATCGGATCGACGCGCAGGCGGACTCTCACCACCATCCAACCTCGGTCGCGGGCACCGGCAGCAAGGACGGCTGCGCAGAGAACCTGCACTCACCGTGCCTGAGGTGATGGCGGAGATCGGCGGCGAAGACCTCCATCGCGCTGCCAAGGAACAGCATCGCCCCATCAGGATGCCTGCACGCGCCCCGCCCGAGCACGTCGTTCGACCATCGGATGAGGAGGTCGAGCGCAGTGGGGCGGGCCCGCCCGGTGGCGACCTTGTGGAACGTCTCGGCGATCGCGGGGAGGCCCACGTGACACGGCCCGCACTGTCCGGCGGTCTGGCTTGCGAGGAAGCTGAGCACGCGATCGGTCTCGCTGATCCCGCAGATCGTGGCCGGCGCGACCACGAGCACGCCGGTCCCCAGGGATGCGCCGACCGAGCGGAGCGAATCGGCATCGATGGTCGTGTCCCAGATCCGGCCGGCCGCCACCCAGCGGCCGAAGTACCCTCCCAGCAGGACCGCGGCGGGCTCGGCCTCGACACCGCCGGCGCGATCCACGATCGCCCCGACCGTGGTGTCACAGGCCGCCTCCAGGACGCCCGGGGTGCGCACGGCCCCGCTGACGGTCAACAGCGCCGTCCCTGGCGATCGTTTCGTACCGACCGACCGAAACCATGGGGCACCGAACCGGGCCACCAGTGCTGCATGGGCGAGCGTCTCGACGTTCTGGACGAGGGTTGGCAGCCGGTCGACACCCTGCTGAAACGGTCGCGGAGGCACGACCTTCGGCTTGGCAAGATGGCCGGAGACGCGCGAGACCACCGCCGTCTCCTCCCCGGAGACGTAGCGGTTCGGCCCGATCTGCACGTCGATGAAGCGCTCGCTGTCGCTGCGCCGTCTCCGCTCTCTGATTGCAACGTGAAGCGCGGCCTCGATGTCGCTATGGGATCGGGTCGTATAGATCACGGCCCGTCGTGCCCCCACCGCCTCGGCGGCGTGCTCGAGGCCGTCGAGGACGAGGTGCGGCCGGTAGGCGATCAGGAATCGATCTTTGAAGCTCGCGGGCTCGCACTCGGCGGCGTTCGCGACCACCACGGCTTCACCGCCGCGCTGCGCATGCTCCCGCACCGCCCGCCACTTGACACCGGTCGGAAAGTCGGCGCCGCCGCGTCCGCGAAGCCCGCTCTCATCCAGGGCGTCGATCATGTCGCTCGAATCGAGGACCGGGCGCGGTCCCATGCCGTCCAGGTGGGCATCGAGGTCTTCGGGCACGGGACGCCGGGGCAGCAGACGCTGCGCGGTGCGTTCGACGTCCATCGAAAGACTCACGCGCTCTGCTTCTGGGTCGTCAGCGTTCCGCCGATCGAGCCGTTGCCCTGGTCGACGACCTGCACGGAGGCGAGGACCGACCCACACCGGGCGGTGACCGAAGTGTTGCCGATGGTCGCGGCCGCCTGGCAGACGAGTGCCCCGGATCGGGTGACGCTGAGCGTTCCGGTGCCGTCCGGATTGGCGACGACCACGAGCTCGAGCGTGCTGTCACGAGTGTCGCTGAGCGTCGCCGTCACGTTTGCCGCCGACCGTACGAGCCTGCCGATGAGCTGATCGTTCAGGCCGGCCGCGAGCCCTGCGACCGGGGCGGCTGTGCTCGCCGGGGTTGCCCCGATGCCTGCGAGGAGATCCGCCGGCGTGCCGGCTGACTTGGCCCAGCCGTGCTGGAGTGGACCGGCGGCCATCCAGACCACCAGGAGACCGGTCGCGGCCACGCTGCCGGTGATGCCCAGGAGGCGGAGCGCGGTGAACCTTGGTCCGGCCATCGCGAGGCGCCATATGAGTGCGGCGACAACCGCCAGCACACACACCGCGACCAGCAGGAGCGCCCAGATCGACTTGGTGTCCGAACCGGTTCCCAGACCGTGGATCACCGCGATCGGCCAGCTGGCGTAGGCGAAGAGGTGTACGAAACGCCATGACCGCCATCCCATGCGATGGCGCATCAGGCTGGTCGCGGTGATCGCGATCAGCAACTCGAACCCCACGACACCGAGGCCCAGCCACAGCGGACGGTATGAGGCGATGAACGGCACGAACGCGTCGACGAATGTGAGCTTCGCGAAGGGGTCGATCACCGACGTCAGGATGTGAATGATCAGGAAGAGGCCGACCAGCAACGAGAGGTTGCGGTGCAACGACTGGACCACGAACCTCGGCCATTCCCGGCGGCTCTCACGCGATGACGTGAGCACCCCCAGCACGACGCTTGCGCTCAGCAACAGGAGGGCGGTGTAACCGCTGGCACGCGTCGCGTACCACATCGGGGTTGGTCCGGCGAGTGCCGCTAGCAACGGACGGCTCGGGTCAGGATCCGCCCGAGATCGCTACGGGTGCCCCGCCATACGCTTGTTGAGGTAGCTGGACCGGTGCGCTCAGCCCCGGTTGGGTGACGCCGCCGGTGTCGGTCGAACCAGGCTGCGTTGCCGGCGCGCTGGAGGACGATCGTCCGGGAAAGCTGGTTGCGGCCACGAGCGCGAAGACCCCCGTGAACGCGGTGGCTCCGACCGCCGTGTAGACGGTCAGCCGCCGGGCGCGGGCCAGGCCGAGGTCTCTTCGAAGGCGGGCGGAATCCAACTGCGACTGTCGCGGCATGGATCGAAGCCTACCCGGCTCACCCTTGCGGAATGGTGAAGATCCGGGGTCGCAGCCGGAACGTCAGCGCCACGAGCATCGCCGCAGCGCAGATCGCGGGGAGCGAGGCAACCTGGGTGATCCACCACCACCAGGGGGTGTGACTGAGTGCGACCAGCTGCGTCGAGGAGGTCACGTTGGCGATCAGCAGCGGCGCGAGGACGGCGATCGCGACCACGAACGCTGCGGTCGACGCGACCAGCGCGCGTGATCTCCACGCTCTGTCCAGAGCCATGAGCCCGACAGCGGCGAACACGACGATGATCGCGGTCACGTAGTGCGCGTACCAGGTGATCGTGCTGGCAAGGAGCATGAGCAGTGTTGCGGCAGCGAACTCGGCGCCGCTGATCTGCCGGCTCCGAGGCGCGGGACCGATCGCGAAGAAGAGCAAGCCGAGCAGCGCTGCCAGCACCGCGTAGGTCACGAGGCTGATCAGAAGCGAGCCGGCTTGCGGAACGAGGACGGCGTGCCCGAAGAGGCGGCTGACCACCCCGCTGATCGACTGGTTGTACAGCCACCCGTCCTGGGCCGACAGGACGGGAAGAACGCGAGTGACGTACTCATGCAGCGTCGCGGTCCCGAGGGTGACCACACCAACAGCGAGACCCACAGCAACCGTGACGGCACATGCGGCGGCAGCGCGCCACCATCTGCGCCGGACGATCAGAACGATCAGGAGAATCGGGGCCAGCTTGATCGATGCCGCGATGCCGATCAGCACGCCGAAGCGCGTTTGCTGCCCGTGCACCCACGCGTGGAGGGCGAGCGCGAGCAGCAGGAAGATCAGGGGATTCATCTGACCGTGCCAGTAGTTGTACGTGGCCGCCGAGAAGAGAAAGGTGCCGAGCGCGGCGATCTCGAGTCGAGGCCACGTTCGCGGCAGCAGGGCGAAGGCTGCGATAACCGTCGCAACGGCGGTGCACACAATCGTCAGCCACAGCCAGAGCATTGCCGCGGTATGCGCCGGGACCCAGGCGAGCGGCTGCAGAAGGAAGGCGACAACCGGGGGGTAGTCGAACCCGCTCAGGGCGACGTTGGGCGTCTGGTGGATGAACTGTGCGTACAGGTCGGTGTGACTGACGACCGAATGTGCGGCGGCGATATAGGCGCCGAAGTCCTCGAACTCACCGGTGAAGGTGCCCCGGATCGGCGCGATCACGAAGGTCACCACCCCGGCGATAACCGAGGCGATCGCCGCGGCACGCAACAGGAGCAATCCCAGCGCGCGGTTACGGGCATTCGGACGCAGCCGACCGCGGATTCCAGAAGGACCGCCGGTGGCAGGCAGGCTGAGTTGGCCCCGCTCGATCACTTCCGCCATACCAGAACGACTTTGAGCCCAGGCCGGTGTGCCCGGGTGAATTTCTGGCAACGATCGTTGGCCCGCGGGCGATGCCCGGTACCGTGCCCCACATGGCTCGCGTCGCGCTCCGCCGCGTGGCCCCCTGGATCGCCGCGCTCCTGCTCCTGGCGGTGCTCGGTTCAGCGCTGGTCCTGGAGGCGCGTCGGGAGATAACCGATCCCGGCAATAGCGACGCGATCGCCTTCGTCACCGGCGCCCATCTGGTCAGCTCGGATCCGCAGCAACTCTATTCCCCGCAAGCGCAGGAGCGAGTCGAAGCTCGGCTTCTCGACCTGCCGCTGGCGGATCACTTCCTCAACCCGTATCCGAACATTGCCGCGGGAGCGCTGCTCCTCAGTCCGCTCGCGCATGTTGACCTGAAGGCTGCCACCGAGATCGCAGTGCTCACCTCGGCGTCGCTCTTTGCTGTCGCCCTGCTGCTCACACTTCGGCTTCTGGCCGGCGTCGCCTCGCGGCCGGTACGCCTGGCGATCGCACTCGCCGCCGTCTTGTGCATTCCCGCGGTCGTGGCGATCTTCCAGTGGGACTCGCTGATGACGGTCGCGTTGGTTGGATCAGTCTTGCTCGCCGGGCGACGGCGTTATGGCCTGGCAGGGTTGGTGCTCGCAACCCTCATCCTCAAGCCGCAGGTGCTCTGGCTGGTGGTGCCGGCACTGGTCGCGGCGAGGTCGTGGCGGTATCTCGGCGGTTTGCTCGTGGGCTCGGCGGTATGGATCGCGGCGAGTGTCGTTATCACTGGTCCCCATGGCTTCGTCGCGTTGGCGCAGCTCGTCGCCGGGAATTACCCGGGCCAGTCAAACCGGAGTATCGGCATACCCTCTCTGGTCTCGGCCGCGACCGGGAGCGGCGAGATGGGGTTTATCGCGGCAGGCTGCCTTGGGGGGATTGCCGCCGTCCTGCTGCTCTGGCGCGGCGACTTCCTGCGAGGTCAGCCGGTCGCCGCGGTCACAATCGGCGTAGTCCTCTCCCTGCTGTGCTCGCCGCACGTGACCATCGAGGACTTCATGCTCTGCGTCCTGCCGATAGCGCTCATCGCACGTCGGTGGCCCTTCCTTGCGCTGGCCGAGGCCGTGGCGATCAGCACAGTGGAGGTCGTCCAGCTCCAACTTCCGAGCGGCGCGCAACACCTGCAGCCATTCCTGCTCGTGGTCATCGCCGTCTCGACGCTGCTGGCGGTGCGGCCCGTGCCGTCGATCTCCCCTGGGCGGGCGACCGATCCACGACTGCGCAACCGAGGTGCCGGAGCCATCGGCGCCTAGCACTTGCATTCCGTCGCAAGCAAGTGGGACCATCTCGCACGAACGAGTCGAGTGGGGGGCCAGACATCGCCGGACTCACGTTGTTTGCGGAGCTTGCAGCCGCGATTGCCTGCGCGGGCTTTGCGCTTTCGCTCGCCGAGCTCGCGGGTGTGCGGAACAGGGTCACGATCGCTGCCGCAGGTGCGGCCGCGGGCTTCTTCATCGGCTTCGTGACCCAGTTGGGGGCGCCGCTGCTCGCGCTCCCGATTGCCGTCATCGCCGCCTCCGTGCTGGATCGGTGGATCGATCAGCAGTCGCAATCTCCGCGTCGGGCGCGCGACCTGGCGGCGGCGGCGCATCACCCCTTGCGGTAGACGGTTTCCAGCGCGGGCCGCGGCGCTGCCGCGTCAAGCGGGTTCGCGGGGCCTCGCTCGGTCGCGACCGGCGTCCAGAGGCCCGAAGGAGCCAGGTCGGTTGCCGCGAGCACGAGCATGTCTCCCGTCGCCGCTTCGCTCTCGGCGAGATCCGGCGAGACCACCTGCATGCCCAGCCCAGCCAGCCCCGGGGTTGCGTCATCGGTGACCTGGTGCGCCGGCGGGGGTGGCAGGAGGGCGAAGAATGCCTCGATGTACGGCGGGTCGAGCGTCGATGAGAGGTAGACGCGGTGACCCGCGGCGTCGTTGTGCGCCGTGATGATCGCGGCGATCTCGCCGGTGTCGAAAAAGGGCGCGGCCCGGTTGGGATACGCCGAATAGAGATCGATGCTGAAGAGCACCGCCTGAGCAACCAGGCCGGTGGCGAGCGCGCCGGCGACCACGCGGCGGAGGCCGGCGTGACCGGCGAGAGCGCTTCGGATGCCCTCCGCGCCGAGCACAGCGAGGATCACGAGGAAGGGGAGCATGCCCGATGAGCGCAGCGCATGCGGCGTCCCATTGTTGGTGAGGGCGGCTGCGATGGGGGCGAGCACGACCCCGGCGGCGAGAAAACGCACCAGTGGCTCTCCGCGCCGCACCCAGCAGACGGCGATGCCGGCGATCAGCAACGGAGCCATTGCCCAGAGCAGCATCCCCCCGATCTCCGTGTTCTGGCGCGGGTTCGCATCGCCCTGGAGCAAGAGGAAGTTCGGGCTGAAATACGCAACGTAGTTCGTGAGGAACCGATCGATGACCACGCTCAAGGGGGCGCCGTCAGCCCAGATGCTGATCGCGGCGAAGCGACCGGTGAGTGCCCCGGGGTTGAGCAGCGCGTAGGCGCCAAGACCCAGATAGCCGGCGCCGATCGGTACCAGGGCACGCCACCACCCCGGTGTCTTTGCCAATCCCCAGGCAACCGCGAGGGCAGCGGCCAGCAGCAGGATCTCGAGCCTCGCCGTGGTGTAGGCGTAGATGGCCAGTGCGAGGAACACGCCCGCGATCGCGAACCGGCGCGGGGTCGGCGGCCGTCCGGCCAGGCACCAGAGTGCGGCCGACAGGAGCGCGACCATGGAGATGGTCTCGAAGCCCACCCGGCTCTCGATGACCAGCCACGGCGTGAACGCGGTCAGCGCGAGGGTTCCGAGCGTGACCGCCCGCGAGCCGGTCAACCGCCACGCGGCCGCGGTGAGGAACCCGACCGCCGCGAGACCGAAGAGCGCCGCCGGAAGCCGCTCGACCGCAACAGTGAGCGGCAGAAAGCGGACCAGCGCCGCGACGGCGTAGATGTAAATCGGGTTCTTGTACTCGCCGAACGCCTCGAAGAAGAGCGGGACGTGAATCCCATGCTCATCAACGCCGAAATGGGCGACGGTCCAGGCGTTGTAGCCGATCGACGCCTCGTCCACGTAGAGCCCGGGCGGTGAGGCGGAGAGGTCGACGAGGTTGCGGAGGACCACGAGTGCCGCGAGCACCGCGATGGCGCCGACCCAGAGCCGGCGGCGCAACCGATCTGCGCCGGCTTCCGATTCAGCCACGCGGGTTACGGTCCAACTCGCTCGGGGATGTTAGTGCATGGATTCCAGAGTCGGCATGTTGACGCCCTGACTCGACGAGCGGCGCTGGTCGTGCACCCGTGTGAAGATGCGCACCATGCGTGCTGTTCAGCAGGACGATGCGGTCATCAACAGGCGACCGTGGTGGCGCAACCGATTCGCCTATGACGTGCTGGTCATGATCGCATTGGTCGCGGCGCTCTATCTCTACAGAATCGGCAATGACCCGCCGGGGCTGTACGCGGATGAGGCCAGCATCGGCTACAACGCCTGGACGATCGCGCATTACGGCACCGATCAATACGGCATCCACTTTCCCTTGTTCTTCACCGACTTTGGGGACTACAAGGGCCCGATCGCGACGTATCTGGTAGCGCCGCTCACGTGGGTCTTCGCCGGCGGCGCTGCTGTGGTGCGCTTGCCGAGCGTCCTGGCCGGAATTGCCCTCTCCATGGTGGCAGGGCGAATCGCCTTGGTCAGCACCGGTTCCAGGTTTGTCGCACTCGTGACCATCGCGCTCACGGCGTTGCAGCCCTGGATCTTCCTGCAGAGCCACACCATGCTCGAGGGGAACATTCTCATGGTGCTCGCCGTGATGTGCGCCTGCTGGTGCATCGTCGAGGCGAATGTCGCCGGGGCGTCAGGGAGATGGTGGACCGGCGCCGGCGTCGCCCTGGCGATCTGCATCTACACGTACTCCGTGGGGCGCCTCCTTGCGCTTCTGATCGCAGCGGTTGCGGTGCTGAGCTTCGCTCGAGTCGGTCGCGAGAAGATGCTCCGCTTCCTGTTCCCGATCGCGGCCGCCTACATCATCCTCGCCATCTGGTCGTTCGAGAACCCCGGAGCGCTGCTGGCGCGTTTCCAGGACGTGGGTCTGCTCGCCGACCATCCAACCTTGATCGCTGCGCTGGCGAGGTTTCTCGGGAACTACGGGAGCTACTTCAGCCCCGGATTCCTGGTGCTGCACGGTGATGGGAACCTCCGCCAGACCACGGGATTCGGCGGAGTGCTGCTCGATGCCACCATCCCGCTCATGATCATCGGCGCGGCGCGGCTCGTGCGGTCGTGGCGCAACCCGTATTCGCGGTTCGTCGTCCTGGGTGCGCTGGTCGCCCCCGTCCCGGCTGCCCTGACAATCGTCGCCCCGCACGCGCTCCGTGGCGCCGGACTGATCCCATTTCTCATCCTGATGATGGTGGAGGGCACCTCGTGGGCATGGACGCTGCTGCAGTCGCGCAGGCTGATCGCGTTCGGGCTTGTTGCAGTCGTGATCGCCAGTGCCGCTCCGTACTTTGTTGACTTCTTCACCGGCTACCCGGCGCGGGCTGTGCTTGAGTTCGAAGCCGGCGAAGGAGCGGCGATGGCGATGGCGTACACCAGAGCCGAGGCGGGGGGACATCGACTCTTCCTCTCCGCAACGCTCAATCAGCCGGCCCTGCAGCTCATGTACGCGGTCGAGGCACCACCCCCGCAGAACGACTTCGTGCGGCGAGCACGGATCATCGTGGTCCGAACGCTGTCGGAGCTGGACAATGCGAAACCCGGTGACGTACTGGTCATCGGTCCTCACGATCCTCCGCCTCCGGCCGCCCGGCTGCTCTTCGTCGTCGACGATGGTCGCATCGTGCAGGAGCCGGCAACGGTGGCGAGCAGTGACCTTCTCTGTGTCTACCAGGCTTGACCGATGCATGAGCGGAGCACGACACCGCCGCACTAGGATGTCCCGCCATGCGGGCAATGATTCTCGATGCGCCCGGCAGCGCCCTGCGCGAAGGCACTGTCGCCGATCCGGTGCCCGGTGACGGTCAGGTCCTCGTCAAGGTCGGAGCCTGCGCCCTCTGCCGCACCGACCTGCACATCGTCGACGGCGAGCTGACCCGTCCCAAGCTGCCACTCGTTCCCGGTCACATGATTGTGGGAGAAGTCGTCGCGGCCGGGACCGCGGTGGAGACCGCGCGGGTGGGAGATCGTGTGGGCATCCCCTGGCTTGGCTGGACGGACGGCACGTGCATCTACTGCACGACGGGGCGCGAGAATCTGTGCGACAACGCTCGATTCACCGGCTACGACATCGACGGTGGGTACGCCGAGTACACCGTTGCCGACGCGCGATTCTGCTTTCCAGTCGACCGCTCGTACAGCGACGTGCAAGCCGCGCCACTGCTCTGCGCGGGGCTGATCGGCTACCGCGCGCTCAACGCCGCCGGCGACGGCGCGCGACTTGGGCTGTACGGTTTCGGGGATTCCGCGCACATCGTCGCCCAGGTGGCGCGATATCAGGGACGTCGCGTCTTTGCGATCACGCGTCCGGGCGATACCGCGAGCCAGGAATTCGCCATGCGCCTCGGCGCGACGTGGGCCGGGGATACCGACCAGACGCTGCCCGAGGAGCTCGATGCGGCGATCATCTTCGCGCCCGTCGGGGCGCTCGTCCCGCTCGCGCTTGGCGCTGTGGCAAAGGGTGGGATCGTCGTGTGCGCCGGCATCCACATGAGCGACATCCCTTCGTTTTCGTACGACCTGCTGTGGGGGGAGCGCACGGTGCGATCCGTCGCCAACCTGACCCGCCGCGACGGCAGCGAATTCCTGGCGCTCGCGCACCAGGTTCCCGTGCACACCCAGGCGGAAACATTGCCGCTCGCCGAGGCGAACACGGCGCTCGCTCGGCTGCGCAACGGCACCGTGCAGGGTGCGATCGTCCTGACCCTCAACTGAGCGAGCGCTGCGCGATCATTTCAGCGTGAACGACATCAGCTTCCCCAGACAGCAGGCGCGGACGCGTCGTTTCAGCCTCGGTGTCCCGAGGGACTTCGTGATCGCGCCGACCGGCCGCCGCGTGGTGTTCCTGCGCACTCGGAGCGGCACCGACCCGTCCACCTGTCTCTGGCAGGTCGATGTCGACGGCGGTGCGGAGCGTTTGGTCGTGGATCCGGGCGAGCTGCTGCACGACGATGGTGATGCGGTGCCGGCCGAGGAGCGGATGCGTCGCGAGCGGGCGCGCGAAGCCTCCGGCGGCATCGTTCGGTTTTCCACCAACCACGAGGTCACGCGCGCGGCGTTCGACGTCGCCGGAAGGATCTACGTGGTGGATCTTCTGTCGGGTGTCGTGGTGGAGCTGCCGGCGAGCGGGCGGGCGATCGATCCTCGGATCGACCCGACCGGCGCAGTGGTCGCATATGTGGAAGCCGGAGTGCTGCATGCGGTCCGGGTGGACGGCGGTGAGGGGCGCGCGCTGCTCAGCCCTGAGAATGACGAGGTCACCTACGGGCTGGCGGAGTTCGTTGCCGCAGAGGAGATGGGGCGCCAGAGCGGCTACTGGTGGTCTCCGGACGGAACCCGGTTGCTCGTCGCTCGCGTGGACGTCGCGCGCGTGCGTCGCTGGTACATCGCCGATCCATCCAATCCCGAACGTCCCGCGGTCGCGGTCGCGTACCCGGCGGCGGGGACCGACAATGCCGAGGTCACGCTGCACGTCGTCGATCTCATCGGCTCACCGTCGGTCGAGGTGCACTGGGATCGCGCGCGCTTCGAGTACCTGACGGCGGTCGACTGGTCGGAGCACGGGCTGCTGATCGTGGTGCAGAGCCGAGACCAGCGAACCATGCGAATCCTCGACGTCGATGCGTCGACTGGCGCGACGTCCGTTCTCCGCGAGGACACCGACGATGCGTGGGTCGACATCGTTGATGGGGTGCCGGCGAGGATGGCGGACGGGATGCTGGTCTGGACTGCCGACCGCGACGGCGCCAAGCGACTCCTCATCGGCGATGAACCGGTGACTCCACCGCATCTGGAAGTGCGCGATGTTCTTGATGTCGACTCCGACGTCGTCCTCTTCAGGGGGTCGACCGAGCCGACCGAGGTGGGTGTGTACACGTGGTCGCCCGCTGCGGGCGTCGCGCAACTGGTTCCCGAGGGCGTCAATCCAGGTGTGTGGCGGGCGCGCCGGGCCGGCGCCACAACCGTGCTGGTGTCCCGCGATCTCGAGCACCTGCGTGCTCGCGTGTCGATGCACCGCGAGGGGAGACTGGTTGGGGAGATCGAGTCGGTCGCGGAGACCCCGGCGGTCTCGCTCAATCTCCGCCTCCTGACCCTGGGCGAGCGCGGACTCCGCGCCGCCATTCTGTTGCCGAACGGGCACGAGCCCGGGAGCGGCACGCTTCCGGTGCTGCTCGATCCATATGGCGGTCCGGGTTTCCAGAAGGTGACCGCGTCGGCAGGCGCCTACCTGGAGTCGCAGTGGTTCGCGGATCAGGGCTTCGCCGTGCTCGTGATCGACGGTAGAGGCACGCCCGGTGGTGGCCCCGACTGGGCCCGGTCGATCCGCGGCGACCTGGCGGGCCCTGCGCTCGAGGATCAGGTTGACGGCCTCCACGCCGCTGCGGCTGCGTGGCCGGATCTCGACCTCTCCCGGGTGGCCATCCGCGGCTGGTCGTACGGCGGCTTCCTCGCTGCCCTCGCGGTGTTGCAGCGACCGGACGTCTTTCGGGTGGCGGTCTCGGGGGCACCGGTGACCGACATGCACCTGTACGACACGCACTACACCGAGCGCTATCTGGGGCATCCCGACCAGGAGCCCGCCAACTATGAGCGCGGGTGGCTCATCCCCAATGCCGGCCGTCTCATCCGCCCGCTGATGCTCATTCACGGCCTCAGCGATGACAATGTCGTCGTCGCCCACACGCTGCGCTTCTCGGCCGCGCTGCTGGCGGCGGGACGCGAGCACACCGTGCTCCCGCTGACCGGTGCAACACACATGGCGAACGACGAGACGGTGGCCGAGAACCTCCTGCTCCTGGAACTCGAGTTCATCCGACGCGCGCTCGCGTGATCCAAGGGATCGCTCGAGGTTCAGGTGATCGCGATCATGGCGATGGCGACGATGGCCAGAACCGCGCCCATCATCTGCAGCGGGGTCATGCGCTCATGGGTGAAGAGGCGCGCGCAGAGCACCGTGAACGCGGGGTAGAACGAGGTCAGCAACGCGGTCACCGACAGGAGCCCGGTATGCGTCGCGTACAGGTACATCACCACCCCGGTGCCATCGAAGATGCCGCCGACGGAGATCAGGCGAACCACGCTGCGACTGATCACGGGAGACGTTCGGCTGACTGCAGCCGCTGCAAGCGCGGCCGTCGTGGAACCGAGGCGGCCGCTCACGAATGCGGTCAAGCCCGCGTGGCTCGCCGCGTGGAACAGAATGAAGAACAGTCCAAAGGTGATCCCCGCGAGCAGCGCCAGGATCACGCCGAGCCGAGCGTTGCCGGCTCCATCGCCGCTCGGGCCGTTGATCAGCACGAGCGCGACGAGCCCGACCGCGATGCCGCCCAGTTGCCAGATCTGGAGGTGGTCGCCGCCGACCAGCCCCACCGCGACGGGCAGGGCTGCGGCGACGAACCCGGTGATCGGGGCGACCACCCCGATGAGGTTGAGCGACATCGCGCGATAGAAGGCGAGCAGCCCGAGACCGCCGACCCCGCCGCCCGCGAATGCCAGGAGCGCGGCCTGCGGATCCCAACCGTGGGGCAGCAGCACGAACGCGAGTGGGACCGCGATCAGGCCCACCGATTCGATACCAATCGCAACACTCGGGGCGCTGCTCCGGCGGCCCGCGATCCCGCCCGAGAAGTCGGCGATGCCGAGGGTTACCGCGGACGCCATGGCCGTCAGCGGGGAGAGGGGGAGCGTCATGGCCGCGGTCACGGTACACGCGCCCCCGGTTGCGGAGCCTGTGGCCGCTGGTCGATACTTCCGCCCGCACGCCGCCTGTGAGGGCGGATCACGCTCGGAGGAGGCGCAGATGAGTGGCGGAACCGTGGTGTCGACGCCAGAGGCGGGTGACGCCGACGCCGCCCAACTGGCGAGGTTTGGATACGGACAGGAGTTGCGGCGCGTCCTCAACCTTTTCGAGAACTTCGCGGTGGCGTTCTGCTACATCTCGCCGGTCGTCGGCATCTATTCGCTGTTCGTCCTTGGCGTTGGCTCGGGTGGTCCGCGCTACATCTGGCTGCTGCCGATCGTGGTCCTCGGTCAGCTCTTTGTGGCGCTCGTCTTCGCGGAGCTGGGGAGCCACTATCCGATCGCCGGCGCGCTCTTTCAGTGGGGCAAGAACCTGATCGGACCGAACTACGGCTGGTGGGTGGGATGGATCTACGGCTGGGCGTTGATCATGACGGTCGCGTCCGTGGATACGGGACTCATCATCTATGCCGGTCCGCTGATCAACAACGTCTTCCACACCACCATCAACTCCGCCGACCCGAATCAGATTCTGATCGGCACCATCCTGCTGATCCTCGTGCAGCTGGCGTTCAATGTCGGAGGCGTCAACTTCCTCGGACGCATCTCTCAGATCGGTGTCTACTTCGAGATCGTCGGGACGTTCGGCATCGCGATCATGCTGGCGATCACCGGGTTTCATCACGGCTTTGATTACCTGTTCACCACGCAGGGCACCGAGAACGCGGCGACGAGTCCGCTCGGCGTCGACTTCGGCGGCAAATGGTGGCTGGGGGCCGCATTCGTGGCCATCCTGGCGCACGTGTACATCTTCTACGGCTTCGAATCCGCCGGCGACGTCGCCGAGGAAGTGGTCCAGGCGTCGAAGCGCGTGCCCCGAGCGATCATCTCGTCGCTGCTGACCGCAGGGGTTACGAGCTTCGTGCTGGTCGGCGCTCTCATCCTGACGATCCCATCGGGCGCCAAAGGGCTGAGCGACACGGTCACCGGTGGCGTGCCGTTCCTGATCAGTTCGAACGTCTCCAGTCAGGTCATCCAGGACATCGCGCTGTTCGTCGTGTGCTTCGCCTTCTTCAGTTGCGGCCTGGCGATTCAAGCCGCGGCAGCCCGGGTGATCTACTCATACAGCCGTGACCGCGCGCTCCCGGCGAGCGGCGCACTCTCCAGCGTGTCGCCGCGGTTTCGCACGCCCGTGAACGCCCTGCTCGTCGCGTCCGTCATCCCGGCGCTGTTCGCGGTTCTCGCACGGGTCACGCCATCGTCGAACATCACGATCGCCTTCATCACGATTCCGGCGAAGGTCAACGCACTCTTCCTGCTGGTCTCGTTCGCCGTCTCAGGCATCTATCTGTCGTTCCTGCTCGTCGTCATCGCCGCGCTGATCGCGCGGCTGCGTGGCTGGCAGGCACAGGGCGCGTTCCGGCTCGGCGCCTGGGCAATTCCGGTAATGGTTGCTGGATGCATCTGGCTCCTGGCGATGCTGGTGAACATCCTCATCCCATCGGGGATCACGAGCCCACGAGGTGCGCTCTTCAACTACGACTGGATCACGCTGGTCGTGGTGGTGATCATCGTCGCCATCGGTGCCGTGTACACGCTTGTCGCGCGCCCTGCACGTCGAATCCAGACCCACACCCAGCGGGGCGCCGGCCCGTCGGTAGACCCCGCGCCGGTCACGCGCTGACGACCACGCGGTCGCGTCGATAGCCGGCTCCGGGCACCCCGGCGAGGCGCAGATGCACGCGCACGCTCCCAGTTCAGGCACCGATTGCGAGGACCCGCGTTACTACCCCGTCACCCTATGGGATGGCGTCGCGTCGCAGTGGTCTTAAGACAATGGTCCTACCGCAAAAAGAGGGGCGCGTGTCATGGGGAGCCCGAGGCGCCGGGGTCAGGCCGGTGGCGTCGGACTCCTCGGGAATGGAATCGACGGTGTGAGGGGGCTGTCCCGCAAGGGCGGCCGGAGAGATGCATGTGATGCCGGCAGACGAGCGACACAGATTCGTCTGACGCTCGGTGCGAAGGTGTGACGGGACTACGGGGGAACAGTGCCGAATAGAGAACCAATGTGGGGGACAGCTTGAAATCCGCAGTGATGAGCGGCATCTCGACCAGACCGGCCGTGCAACCGGCGGGGCCCGGAGTGGCGCTGCAGCCGGTGATCGACCTCATCGACCGCGTCGATCTGGGATACGAGGCGCTGCCTCGGCCTGCGGACACAGCGCCCCGGTCGGTGATCGCGGCTGCCCTGACGCTCGCCCAGCACACCGGTCCGGCGGTGCTCCTCGTCCCGCTCCACCGAGACCTGCTGATGGCGGGCGATTTCGACGTCGCGACGATGGCACGGCGGCACCTTGTCAATCCCGGCGAGCTCGCCTGGATCATCCACAGTGAGATCGACAGCGATCTCGACGAGGACGGCGTTCGACGGCTCCTGCAGCTCCGTGACCTCGGCTACCTGCTCGCCGTCGACGGTGTGCTCTCCCCAGCGCTCGATCGGCGCCTGATCGCGGATCTCAGACCGGACTTCGTCTTTCTCGATCCGTCCGTCCCCGAACGGCTGCACGAGAACGAGGTGGCCAGGGCGCATCTCGCCGCGGCGGTGGTCTACGTCGCACGCCTGGGCGGCCGGATCGTCGCCCGCGGCATCGATACAAAGGCGACCGCATCCGCCCTTGCCGAGCTGGGCGTCCAGTACGGAGTCGGGCCCCACTTGGCACATCCCCTCGTCGTGGAGGCCGAGCTGGCCGAACCCATGGACGAGGTGGTGCCGGTCGCCTGGTTCCAGCGGCGCGAAGTCCGCGTGTTCCGAGAGCGCGGCGACACGCTGAGCGCGCCGATCGAGCTGACCCCTCTGCCGGCGGCGGGCGCGTCGATCCTCGACGACCGCGGCTTTGCCCGCTTCCTCGTCGACGCTGCCCGCACCCTGCAGGCCGAGCACGATCCCGAGCGCATTCTCGAGATCGCCGCTGATCGCGTCGGCCAGTTGATGAGATTCGACCGCCTGGCGATCTTCGAGGCGGACTGGGAGCGTCATCGCTTCCGGCCACGCGTCCTCGCCGGTGCTGGAACCCAGGGGTTCCTCGAGATCGAGGTCTCCCTCAACGAGGGAATCACCGGGTGGGCGTTCATGCGCGGTCAACCGTATCGGTGCGCGGACACTGATTCGCACCCGGCGGCGTCCACCATTCCCGGTACGCTGCGCGAACCCGAGTCCCTGCTCCTGGTTCCGTTGATCGCGGGTGACCAGCGCCTCGGTGTGATCGACGTCTGGCGCGACGGCCTCGACGCCTTCACCGAGGAGGACCTGGAGCGCTGCGCTTTGCTCGGTTTCGTCACGGCTGCGGCGTGGAGCAACGCCCAGATGTACGGTGAACTCGAGCGGCGCGCTCTCACCGATGCGCTGACCGGGCTCTTCAACATCCGCTGGTGGCGAGACATGGGTCCGCGCGTGATGTCGCAGAGCCTGCGCACCGGCGCCGGCGTTGGCATCCTCCTGATGGACCTCGACTATTTCAAGCAGATCAACGACAGCGCGGGTCACGCGGCGGGCGACTCGGTCTTGCGCGCGGTCGCGCGCGCCGTGCGCCGCGTGGTTCGGGACAGCGACTACGCAGTGCGCTACGGCGGCGAGGAATTCCTCATCGTGCTCACCAATTCGACAGTCGAGGGCGCGATGCGGGTGGCCCAGGCACTGCAGGCGGCGATCGCCGAGCTGCGCGCGCCGACCTCTGAGATCGAGCGCGTCACGGCGTCGATCGGGGTCGCCGTGTTCCCGGATCACGGGCAGGAGCTGGACGACGTGGTCGCGGCTGCGGATCTCGCCATGTACCAGGCGAAGCGAGAGGGGCGCGATCGGATCGCCGTCGCCCCGATATCGCTTCGCGAGCTGGCGGGCCCGGAGGGCTAAGCTCCAGCATCGTCATGGACCTTTGCCGATTCCCGGTCACCGAACGAACCCTCCGGTTCCGCAAGGTGCCGGAGGTGACGGTGGGTTTCTGGGTCACCAAGGTGCTGAGCACCGGGATGGGCGAGGCGACCTCGGATACGCTCGTTCGTTCGATTTCCCCGTATGTCGCGGTTGCCCTGGGCGCTGTCGGATTCGTCGTCGCGCTGGTGCTGCAGTTTGCGTCGCCGCGGTATCGACCCTGGATCTACTGGCTTGCGGTCGTCATGGTCGCCGTGTTCGGCACCATGGCCGCCGATGTGGTGCACATCGAGTTCGGCGTTCCGTATGTGGTCTCGACCATCTTCTTCGCGGTGGTGCTTGCCGCGGTGTTCGCGGTCTGGTACTCGAACGAGCACACCCTCTCCATCCACACGATCAACACTCGGCGGCGCGAGGCCTTCTACTGGCTCACGGTCGTGACCACCTTCGCCCTCGGCACCGCGGCCGGGGACATGACCGCGACGACCTTCCACCTCGGCTTCTTCGCCTCCGGCCTGCTGTTCACGGCGCTGATCGCGATTCCGCTCGTGGCCCACAGGTGGTTCGGCTTGAATGCGGTCTTCGCCTTCTGGTTCGCCTACATCCTCACCCGGCCCTTGGGCGCCTCATACGCGGACTGGGTCGGCGTTTCACACGCTCGAAGTGGCCTGAACTGGGGCTCGGGGATCGTCAGCCTCGGCATGACCGTGCTGATTGTCATCGCCGTCGCCATTCTGGCCGCCACCCGTCAGGGCGATCCGGCCGAACAGCCATAGCGCAGGCGAGGCTCAGAAGCCGGGAAAGACTTCCCTGAGCGTGTCGAGGCCGACTCCATCCACCTCGATCGCAGCGGGCGTGTGCTCCGCATCCAGCCTGCCGTAGACGAGCCGCACCAACGCCGCCGCCGGCATCAGAACCTTCCCGGTCGCGGGAACGGTTTCCGCGGCGCTCGCGGTGCCGGCGGAGGTGAGCGTCACCGCGTCAGACACCGAGAGGCGGAAGGCGCGGTCGGGGTCGGTGGTGGTGATGTCGACCTCGAGCGGCCCGTGCTCGGGCTTCCCGGATCGACCCGCAACCTGGTCGAGGCGGCCGATCATCGAAGCGACCGCATCCGGTGCGACCTCGGCCGACGGGTCGCGGATGACGATGACGTCCCAGGTGTGGATCGCGTGCTCGGAGAGGCGCATGCTCAGAAGCCGGTTCGCGTCGGCCGGCGTTCCGAACAGGGTCATCTGCAGCGAATCGAGTTGAGCTCCCGGGACCGAATCGACCCGCTGCAGGAATGCAGAGTCAGCGATGAGGCTGTTGCGCGCCTGCTCGGTCGGGCTCATCGCGTTCCAGACGTCCCAGATCCTGGCGAACTCCGCGCGGCCGGGCGTCTCGGCGCCGGCGAGTCCAGCGTCGAGGAGCAGTCCGAATATCTGCGCGCCGCTGCCGATGTGCGACAGCACCTGCGCGGTCGACCAGTCACGGCAATACGAGGGACCCGCGATCTGATCATCCGTCAGCTGACGGGCGGCGTCATCCAGGCGGTGGTGCGACGCCCAGAGCACGGCCAGCAGTTCGGTATTGGCGCTCATGTCCTTCTCCCTCAACGCGACGCGGTTGTCTGCAACGGTGGCGCCGGTTCCGGTGGGCTCGCGGCGAGCACTCGGGCGGGCTCTCCCTGACGCCACAATCCAGACGGCCACCAGTTCCTGCGCCCCAGGAGCACAACGATCGCGGGAACCAGGATGGTGCGAACCACGAAGGTGTCCATCACCACCCCGAAGGCAACGCCGTAGCCGATCTGCTGAATCTGCGAGCCTCCCGACGCGCCCCCGCCCGCGAAGGCGAGCACCGCGAACGTCCCGCCGAGGATGAGCCCGGCGGTGGTGACCGTGGTACCGGTGGCGCCAATCGCCTTGCGCACCGCGTCACGCGTGCTCAGGTGATGTGACTCCTCCCGAATGCGCGTCATGACGAGCACGTTGTAGTCGGATCCCAGCGCCATGAGAAAGACGAACATCAGGAATGGGAGCACGAAGTTGAGCCCGCTCTGACCGCCGAGGTGGACGAAGATCAACGCAGTCAACCCGAGCGCAGCGAGGTAGGAGAGCAGGACGCTCGTGACCAGGTACAGCGGCGCCACCAGGCTGCGCATCACGATCGCGAGCAGGATGGCGATGAGCACCGCGACCACGGGAATGATGTGCCACAGGTCCGACGAGGACAGCTTGTCCACGTCGTACGCGAACGGCTGAATACCGAAGACACCCTGCGCATCGGCGTGCACCGCCGCGCCGGAACGGTCGGCGAGAGTCCGCAGCGCTGGAACCCGGCTGATCGGCGGCGACGCACCGCCTGGCTCGACGCCGATGTACTGGACGGTGCGTCCGTCGGCGCTGACGAACCGGGCGAGCGCTGCGGTCGCGAGCGTGTTGCCGCCGGCGTGCACCGCCACGAGCTGCGCCGGGGTCAGCGCGCGACCCGAGAATGCCAGCGGCCCTTCGACGGTGGCGAAGGAGCCGCCCGCCTGCAGGCTCGTCTGGATCGTCTGGAGATCGTCGGCGTGCGACCAGATCGGGGTCGCGAACTTGAAGAGGAATTCAGTCGCATTCAGGTTCGCGCTCCCGTAGTGCTCGGCGACGAGCGTGTCCCCGGCGGCGGAATCGGTCCCGGTCGGCGCGGACTGGTCCGCGAAACCGGCCGTGGTGGTGCCGATCTGCCCGAGGGCGATCGCGCCGAAGATGATCGCGCCGATGATCGCGATCGGCATCGGACGTCGAACCACAACCGCGGCGATGCGCCCGTAGACGTTCGCACGCGGGTTCTCCACGAGCCGGGACCGTGACGGCCAGAACACGGCGCGACCGAAGATCGCCAGCAGACCCGGGAGCAGCGTCAGGCCCGCGATGAGCATGAGCCCGATGCCGATCGCAAGCCCTGGACCGAGCGCCTGGTAGAAGCTGAACTGGGCGATGATCAATGACATCAGGGCGGCCATCACGATGAGCGCGCTGAAGGTGATCGACTCCCCGACGGTCGCCACCGCGCGCCGCACCGCGTCCTTGGGTTCGAGCCCTCGTCGCAACTCCTCTCGCGTTCGGAAGACGAGGAACAGCCCGTAGTCGGTTCCGGCGCCGAGTACCAGGACGATCAGGATGAACTGCGTGATCGCCGACACCTGCACACCGAGATGGGTCGCGCCGGCGATGACCGGGCTGGCAAGCGCGAGCACCACCGCCGCGGGCAAGAGCGTCACCAGCGGCGCCAGCAGGGCTCGGAACGCGATGAGCAGCAGCACGATGATGAAGATGATCGAGAACTGCTGGATATTTCCCTGCGAGCTCTTCGATTGACTCTGCTGATCGACCAGACCCGGGATCGTCCCGGTGAGATGGAACTGGAGTCCGGATGCGTCAGCGGGAAACGTCGCTCGGATGGCGGCGACCAGCGAGATCGCGTCACTCCCGGCGCCGAAGGGCGGCAGGTCGGTGACCACCTGGGCCTGCTCGGCGTGCTTGTCCGGCGAGAGGCCGAAGTCCTGGACGCGAAGGACGCCGGGGAGCCGCCGGATCTTCGTCTCGATGGCGCCGATGCCCTGTACGTCCGCGGCGTTGAGCGGCCCGCTCTCGCGCGCGGCGATGAGCGTCGCGACCCCGTGCTGCGAGTCCTGGAACGGCTGCGCCAGGTTCTCGGCCTGTACGGAGGGTGAGCTGGCGGGGAGGAAGCTGCTCTGGTTCCCCTTGGCCACGTCGGACAACCCGGGGAACACCTTGACCGAGACGATCGTGATCAGCACCCAGCCGATCACAATCGGCCAGCGGAATCGGACCGAGAAATTCCCGATCGAGGCGAAGACCCGGCCGGTCACGCCGCCTCCCGCCAGTCAGGTCGGGCAGGTGTGAGGTCAGCCATCGGGTCGAGTATGGGTGCGCCGCGTTCCTTCATGGCACGGATAATACAGTGCATGAAGCTTTTTGTTACAAGCGGCGCACGAATCAGGATCACGAGTCGAAGCCGAGCCCCACGAGGTCGAGCGCTCTGAGCCAGAGATTGCGGTGCCCGTCGTTGCGGTCGGCGCGATCGAGCGACCATCGTGTCAGCTGCACGACGCCGAAGCGCAGCGGTTCCGGAGGAAACGGCAGCGGGCGGGTTCGGACCATGCGCAGTGCTGTCCGCTCGGTTCGCCGCCCCTCGAGCAGATCGAGCATCACCTGAGCACCGAAACGGGACGCGCCCACCCCGAGCCCGGTGTATCCGAGCGCAGAGGCGACGCGCCCGCCGTGGCTGGTTCCCCAGAAGGCGCAGAAGCGGCTGCACGTGTCGATGGCGCCGCCCCAACGATGCGTGAACCGCAGTCCCTCGAGCTGCGGGAACGTCACGAAGAAGTGCGCGGCAAGCTTGTCGAACGTCTTCGCGCGCTGTTCGAGCTCGACGCCGATGCGATTCCCGAAGTGGTAGACGGCGTCGTAGCCGCCCCAGAGAATTCGCGAGCCGGCGGTCAATCGGTAGTAGTGGAATTGATTCCCACCGTCAGCGATACCCTGGCGATTCGCCCATCCGATCGACGCCAGTTGTGCGGCGGTCAGCGGCTCGGTGACGAGCACGTAGTCGTAGACGGGGAGGATATAGGGGCGCAGGCGGGCCAGCAGTGGCCGATCGGCGTTGGTTGCGAGCGCCACGCGCCGGGCTCGGACGCTGCCCCGAGCGGTTGTCAGTCGAATCCGCTCCGTCTCGGCATCGATGCGCGCAACGGGCGTGTTCTCATGGAGGCGCACGCCGGCGTCGAGGCACAGCCGGCGCAGTCCCCACGCCAGCTTCGCGGGGTTGACGATGGCGGTCCGGTCGTGGGTCCACAATCCGCCTCGATACGAAGGCGAGGCCACCTGCGTGCGCACCGCCTCGGCGTCGAACGCGTCAACGCGGTAGCCATGGGCGCGCATCGCTTCGGCGACCTCGATGAGCTCGGTGTATTGCCACGGCGCCGTCGCCACATCGAGCATGCCGGTTCGCTCAAAGTCGCAGTCGATATCGTGTTCGCGAACCGTCGACGCGATGGCATCGAGATTCTCGACGCCGAGCCGCTCGAGAATCTCGAGCTCAGAGGAGAACCTGCTGAGACCATTGGCAAAACCATGCGTGAGGCTCGCATCGCAGAACCCGCCGTTACGGCCGGAGGCGGCCATCGCGGATCGTCGCGCCTCGAGGACGACGATGTCAAGGGCCGGATTCCGCTGCTTCGCGAGCAACGCGGACCACAGGCCGGTGAAGCCCGCTCCGACGATGGCGAGATCACAGTCGGTGTGCCCCTCGAGGCGCGGTTCCGGTCGCGGTGCTCGAGGGTCGTCGAGCCAGAACACGGACGGCGCGGCATCGCGGAGCGACGGATGGCGTGGCACCTCGGTCACGCGCGCGCTGCCTATCCGCGTACCGCCGCGGCCAGCGCCGAGTTCTTCACCATGATCACCGCGAAGCCGTCGTCGTATTCCTTGGTCCATTGCGGGTCCACTTCGAGCGCGAGCACCGCGGGCGCGCCGGGCACGTCGATGACGTAGTCGATGCCCCACTTCGCGAAGATCTGCTGCCAGTCGGGATTGCCGGTCTCGACGTCACTCACCTGCTGCATGATCCGGGTACCGAGCAGCGTCGCTTCGCCGAACGAGAAGACGCGCCGGTTCGGCTCGGGGTAGAAGCGATAGATCAGGTATCCGCCCCAGCCGTATTGATTGAACATGCGGGTTCCAACGGTCGGGTGCGAGGCCAGCCAATCCGCCGCGCCTGCAGGGAAGTTCGTCGCGGTGGCACGTGCTTGATTGGAGAGTGTCGAGCGCACGAAGTACCCGGTTCCGAGCACCGCGATGACCAGGACCGCGGCGGCGCCGGCGAGCATGTCCCGGGCACGCGGCGCGATCCAGGCGCGAACCCGGCCTGCAAGCGCCAATCGCTCCCATCCAGCCGAGAACGACCATATGAGCAAAGGCGTTTCCGCGGCGATGAACAGGGCGGCGTGGCGCACCGCCGACAGCGCCAGGTACGAGACGACCAGGGTCAGGCAGACGTCCCACAACGATGGGCGCCGGAGCACGAACGCGACTGGGAGCAGCAGCAGCATCACCTCGAAGCCGCGCTCCTCGAGCACGTGGAAATTGGGCGACTGCCACTCCGCGATAAAGCTCTGCTGGATGCCGGAGAACTGCGGTTGGATGACGTAGCCGTACAGGTGGATGCCGTTCGGAGTGATGACCGCCGCGACGGCGCACGCGACGAACACCAGCACCAGGTTCCGCGTGCGGCGCCTGTGGACGTCACCGTCGATCCTGCGCACCCAGTGCACCGCCTCGACGAAAGCGGCGACACCAACCGGAACCAGGCCGAAGATGAACCCGCCGTGGAGATTGGCCCATGCGACCATCACCAGCGGGAGCCAGTAGATCGCGCGCGCGCCGCCGCGCAGGTAGCGGTCGAGCCACAGCAACTCGAGGCAGGTGAGCGTGAACGTGATCATCTGGGGACGCGGTCCCCAGACCGCCGCGCCGGCCAACCCGGCGATGCCGATCACGAGCGCGGCGATCACCAGGTTGGCGTGCTCGAGCCGGACGCGCCGCCAGATGAGCAGGAAACCGACGAACGACACCGCGCCGAACACGACTGACACCAGCGTGAGTCCACCAAGCTTGTAGACGAGGTACGCGATGATCTCGGTCGTGTATTCGGGGTCGATCCACTGCTTGCCGCTCACGGTGAACGTGAAGAGATCCTGCGAGACGATCTGGTTGTGATCGACCATCCACTGGCCGGTGGCGAGATGCCAGAAGATGTCCGGGTCACCTCCCCTTCGGACGAGCACGCAGAGGATCACCACGAACGCTGCGGCAACGAGGAGCTGTCCGGGCGTGATGCGACGTAGGCGACGAGCCAGGGCTGCGGACATCACGCCGAAGAGTACTCACGCGGGGGAATCCCCCGCGTCCCCCATGTTTCCTGTGATACGCGGGGGAATCCCCCGTGTGTCACAAATCCGAGGCCCGCGGTGCTTCACATGATGTGGTCGAGTCTTCCGCCCTTCAAGCTCGGGGCAGGCACGCCGTGACCGGCGTCCCCCGGCCCACCGCTGCCGTCGGCGTCAGACCGACGAGCTTCGACAGGCTCTTCGACGAGGAGTACGCGAGGGTCGCTGCGATCGCTCGCCGCGTGCTCGGCGATCCCGACGCGGCGGAAGACGTTGCCCAGGAGGTGTTCCTCGACCTCCACCGGCGATTCGGCGATACCCCGGGGGCCACGGCGCCGGCATGGGCGCGGACCGCCGCCGCCCACACAGCTCTGAATGTGATCCGGAGCAACCGGCGCCGGGCCGTGCGCGAGGAGCGGTATGCCACGGCACCGAGCCTCGCGAACGACCCCCAAATGGCGGTGGAGGCGGCCGAGACCACCAAGGCGGTGCGCGCCGCACTCGCCCGCATCCCGAAGCGACAGGCCACGGTGCTTGCGCTGCGGTACAGCGGTCTGAGCTATGGGGAGATGGCGTCGGCGCTCGGAATCGGGGTGAACGCGGTGGGAACGAGACTGCGGCGCGCAGAGGCGCGTCTTCGCAAGGAGGTTGGTGATGCATCCGTCTGACGGCACCCTGCGCCGCGCACTCGACGAACCCGACGCCGTCGACGCCGCGAATCGCCAGCACATGGCGACGTGTGCTCGCTGTACGGAGCGAGTTCAGCGCATGAGCGCGAATGCCGGGTGGGTCCAGGCGATGCTGCCGGCCAACGACTCGGTCGTCGACGTGCCCGGGGCCCGCGCGCGACTCCTTCACACTGAGGCCGCCGCGGGCGGCGTGACCCGGCCGCACGCGGGACGGTTGCGCACCGCGAACAGACGAGCGAGCCGGGTGTTGGCTGGAGTCTGCATCGCCGCCGCCGCCAGCGCGCTGCTCGTGGTCACCGGGGGAGCCCAGGACTTCCTCAGCCTTTTCCAGCCGTCGCAGCTCGCGGCCGTTTCGGTCACGGCGGCTGACATCCGCTCGCTCGCGGGGCTGGCCAGTTATGGGACGGTGAGCGGCGGGTCGTCGATCGCCTTCCAGCCGGAGCCGGACGCTGCCGCCGCGGGTGCCGCGGCCGGCCTCGGCGCACCGGTGGTGGCCGATCTGCCGGCGGGGACGCGCGCGGCGCCGACGTACGCCGTTGTCTCGGGCGGTGTCGTTGCCTTCACCTTCAATGCCACTCTTGCCCGGGCGGCCGCCGCCCGCGCGGATGGCCAGCTGCCATCCATGCCCGCGGGGCTGGACGGCAGCACGCTGTCCGTGTCGATCGCGCCCGCGGTGGTCGTCTCCTACGGTGTCGATCCCGCCACGCTTCTCCAGGGCGGCAGCGTGCCCACCGGTGAGGCGTTCGTGGTCGTCGCGTCGCGAACGCCGACCGTCATGTCGACGGGTGTCACCGCTCGGCAGCTCGAGGACTACCTGCTCTCCGTGCCCGGCATTCCCGCCGGGGTCGCCTCGGAGATCCACGCGATCGGTGATCCCACCCAGACCATCCCCGTGCCCATCCCGGTCGACCTCGCGAGCGGCTCGGCGGTCACCATCAACGGCGCGCGCGGACTCCTGATCGGCGACTCGACGGGACTCGGCAGTGCCGTGATCTGGCAACACAATGGCGTCGTGTATGCGATCGCCGGAACGCTGACCTCGACCCAGGTCCTCGGCGTCGCCCGTTCGACACGTTGATGGCTGCCGACGGCGCGCTGCCGCCTCCGTCCGCGGACGGGGCGGCGGTGCGGACCCTCGAGCTCACCAAGCATTACGGGGCGGCGGTGGCGCTGTCCGGCCTGACCATGGTGGTGCCACGTGGAGAGGTGTTCGGATTCCTCGGGCCGAATGGCAGCGGCAAGACCACAGCGGTGAAGCTGCTCCTCGGCCTCAGCCGGCCCACCGGCGGGGAGGCGTGGGTGCTGGGGCGGCCGGCCGGGGATCGCCAGACCCGGAGCAGGGTGGGGTATCTGCCCGAGCTCTTCCGCTACCAGGGCTGGCTCAGCGGCGCCGAGGTGCTCGGCCTGCACTGCCG
>JBAPWO010000165.1:0-10948 GCA_049283735.1 Candidatus Dormiibacterota bacterium | reverse complement strand
CACCCAGGACGGTCCGCTGGGCAGGATGCCCGTCGCGCTCTTCAGCAGCGGCAGGACGCACCACGAGCTGCTGCTCATCGAGGTGGGCGAGGACGCGCAGCCGCTGCCGCGCGGACGGCATGTCGGCCTCTATCACTTCGGCCTCAAGGTGGGCGACTCGGACGACGAGTTGCGTGCGGCACTCCGGCGTTGTCAGGAAGCGGGCGTGAATATCGTGGGCACCAGCGACCACACCGTCAGCCACAGCCTCTACATCCTGGATCCCGACGGCAACGAGATCGAGCTGTACGTTGATGTACCCGGCGTGAGCTGGGACCTGGAACATGTGATGGCGCCCGTGAAGGCGCTTGCTCTGTAAGGAATTTCGCCATGCCTGCTGTGACCGTTGACGACATCACCGCTCTGCCGCACATTCCCCAACCGGACCCCGCGGCGTCGTCGTTCCGCCCGGTGATCAGCGTGGCCACCGCGCCGCACGGACTCGAGGGCGAAGGATTTCCGGTGCGCCGCGCGTTCGCCGGCACCGATCCCGCGCTCATCGACCCGTTCATTCACATGGACCAGATGGGCGAGGTGGAGTACGCGCCCGGCGAACCCAAGGGAACGCCGTGGCACCCGCATCGCGGCTTCGAAACGGTCACCTACATGATCGACGGCCCCTTCCAGCACCAGGCCTCCACCGGCGGCGGCGGCCTGATCACCAACGGCGACACCCAGTGGATGACCGCCGGTGCGGGCATCCTGCACATCGAGCGCCCGCCCGAGGAACTGATCGCCAGCGGCGGTCTCTTCCACGGGTTCCAGTTGTGGGTCAACCTGCCCGCGGCACAGAAGTGGGTGCCCGCCCGCTATCAGGACATCCGTGCCGGCAACGTGGCCCTGCTGACCTCGTACGACGGCGGTGCGCTGCTGCGGGTCATCGCCGGCGAGGTCGCCGGCCATCGCGGACCCGGGATCACCCACACGCCGATCTCGCTGGCGCACGTGACCGTGAGCCCCGGCGCCCGGCTGGTGTTGCCGTGGCCGCGAGATTTCAACGCGCTCATCTACGCGCTCGCGGGCAGCGGGACCGTCGGTGAGGAGCGCCGTCCGATTCAGTCAGGACAGCTCGCCGCGCTCGGCGACGGTGACGTGATCACCGCAACCGCCGGGACCCACCAGGAGAGCCGCCATCCCAACCTGGATCTGCTCATCCTCGGGGGCCGCCCGATCCGCGAGCCGGTGGCCCACTACGGCCCGTTCGTGATGAACACCCACGCGGAGATCGCCCAGGCGCTCGCCGACTACCAGGCCGGCAAGATGGGTGCGGTTCCTGCGAACCACATCGGCAACTGAACTACAGGCCGTACGTCTCGAGCAGGCGCAGCCAGATCTCGCTCACCGTCGGATACGACGGGACGGCGTGCCAGAGGCGGTCGAGGGGCACCTCCCCGACCACCGCGACCGTCGCGGCGTGGATGAGGTCGCCGACCCCCGGGCCGGTGAAGGTCAGCCCGACGATCACCCTGCGGTCCTCGTCGACCACCATGCGCGCGTGCCCGGTGTACCCGTCGGCGATCAACCCTGCGCCGGAGACATCGCCGATCTCGTAATCGACTGCCCGGACGTTGAGTCCCGCCGCCACCGCGCCGGCGTGCGTCAGTCCCACCGCCGTCACCTCCGGGTCGGTGAACACGACCTGGGGCACCGCAGCATGATCGGCGGTCGCGGCGTACCTGGACCAGGCTGGGGGATCGCCCGAAAGCTCCCCCCTGGCTCGTACCACGATCGCGTCTCCACAGGCACGAGCCTGGTATTTCCCCATGTGGGTGAGCAATGACCGATGGTTGAGGTCTCCGGCCGCGTAGAGCCAGTCACCGCCACCCTCGACCCGGCAGGTGTCGTCGACGTTGAGCCACGACCCGGGACGGAGCCCCACCGTGTCGAGACCGATCTCGTCGGTGCGCGGCGCCCTCCCGGTGGCCACCAGGACCTGGTCGCCGGTGATGGTCATCTGGTTGCCACCGTCGAGATCCGCGACCTCGAGTGAGACCTCGCCGTCGGCGGCTCTCGTGACCCGGTCGGTGCGCTTCTTGAAGAGAACGGAGATGCCCCGTTGCTCGAAGGATGCGCGCACTGCCTCGCCGGCGAAGTCCTCGGTGTTGCCGAGGAGACGCCCCTCGCGAACGATGACCGTGACCTCGTCGCTGCCGAGCGTTCTCCAGGCGTCCGCCATCTCGCACGCGACCACACCGCCGCCGATGATGACCAACCGCCGCGGCACGGCCTGCGCGCTGGTGGCCTCGTGGCTCGTCCAAGCCTGCGCGGTTTCGATGCCCGGAATCGGTGGGATCGCCGCCCTGCTGCCGGTGCAGATCGCCACCGCGTAGCGGGCGCTGAGCGTGAACTCGGGTCCGTCCGGCGGGGTGACGGTGACCCGGCGCTCGCCGGCCAGCCGTCCCCGCCCGCGGGCGAGATCGATGTGGTGCCGTTCCAGCCACTCGACCTGGCTGTCGTCCCTCCAGTGAGATGCGAAGCTGTCCCGCCGTTTGAGGACGGCCGCGCTGTCGATCGTCCCCGTCACGGCCTGACGGGCGCCGTCGACCGCGAGCGCGGCACGGAGCGCCTGCCCACTGCGCAGGAGTGCCTTGCTCGGCATGCACGCCCAGTACGAGCAGTCACCGCCGACCAGCTCGTTCTCGACCACCGCGCAGGTCAGTCCGCCCTTGACGATGCGCCCCGCGACGTTCTCGCCGGTCGATCCTGCCCCGACGACGACAACGTCGTATTCACCGTCGCGATCGATCAAGGGCATGGGGGCGCCTCCAGGTGGTGAGTTGTTTGAGCCGTCTCAGGCGACGTGAAGGGGCTCGCGTGACGGCGGGGTTGGCGTCCCCACCACGTCACGCCCCGGCTTCTCATCGCTCACGTCGTCGTCGCCGGGCTCCTCGGCAGAGCGGTCCCGGTTGCGGCGGAAGAGGAGCGTGCTGCCGATGCCCGCAACCGGCAGGGAGACTGCAAGGTCGATCGCCTGCAGCGTCAACCCGGCCGCGACGGCGAGCGAACCATTGACGCCCTCGAGGAGCAGCGCTCCCGCCCACCACGCCTGACCGGTGCCGATGCCAGCGATGCCCTGGATGGGGATGGTTAGGAGCAGCGTCCGGATCGACAGGACGAACCACGTCTGCCAGAACCCCAGCTGCAGCCCGACCATGCTCATCAGCGCCGCATACTGGATGACGGTGGCGACCCGGCAGAAGATCGTGCTGCCGACCAGGTTCGCCCACCGGGCGCGGCTGTTGAGCACATCGAGCTCGGCCTCGGCACGGGCGGCGACGCCGGCGAGCCTCGGAATCCGCGCCGCAAGCCTTGTCACCAGGGACCGAGGTCCGGGAATGATCAGGGAGAGCAGCACGCCCAGACCGACGCCGAATGCCAGCGCGGCCGCCAGGATGACCGCTGGGTGGACATGGGCCCCCGTGAAGACGGCCGCGACAACCGCGATCAGGGAGAGGCTGACGACGTCGAGGATTCGAGCCACGATCGCGCTTCCCGACCCTCGCGCGACGCCGACGCCGAATCGTGTCCTCGCCAGCGCGACGAACGTGACGTCGGCGGATGGTCCGGGCAGCAACAGGCCGGCTCCCCAGGATGCCGCCGTGGCGCCGAGCAACTCTCGCGAGCTCCCCCGGCGCCTCGGGAGCAGCGCCGCGAACCGCCACGCGCGGCCCACGAGGAAACAGGAGGCGCCGAACGCGGCCAGCGCGATCGATCCGACCGACGGGTTGATGCCCTGCCAGCGGAGGTGGTTCCCGCCGAACAGCCGCCAGACGAGCAGAAGCACGAGGACGGTGACGACGCTGGTGATCGCCGCCCGGAGCAGACGCCCACGGCGAGCAGAACCCGAGATCGACACGAAAGCTGATTGTCGCTCTTTTGTCCGCTTCCGGGTCGATGGTTTGCACAGGGGCGGGCACGCTGATTTGTCAGCGTTCTCTCGTTTCCAGGCGGGCATTGATGGTTCCGTGTGGCCAGTGGACGGACCGTGTAGGCATAATCCGAGCTCATAACCCGTTTGTAAGGTCTACTCTCCGAAGGTCGCAGGGTCCCAACACTCAGGAGCTTCTTGCATGCGCAATAGAACGGTGATCGTGCTCGGCGCCGACGGCTATCTCGGCTGGCCGCAGTCGATGCACCTGTCCAGCCAGGGCTACCGCGTGATCGCGGTGGACAATCTCGTACGGCGTCGCTGGGACCTCGAGTGCGGCACCTCTTCCCTCATCCCGATTTCGACCATGGAGCGACGCGTCGAGCGCTGGCATGAGCAGGGCCACGGCGAGATCGAGTGGCGCCTCATCGATCTGACCGACGCCGAAGCGCTCTCGGAGTTGATCGCGTCCACGAAGCCGGACGCCGTCGTTCACTTCGCCGAGCAGCGTTCGGCGCCGTTCTCGATGATCGATCGCGAGCACGCGGTCATGACCCAGCTCAACAACGTCGCCGGCACCCTGAACCTGCTCTTCGCGATTCACGAGCACGCGCCGGAGTGCCACCTCGTGAAGCTCGGCACGATGGGGGAGTACGGCACCCCGAACATCGATATCGAGGAAGGGTTCATCACCATCGAGCACAACGGCAGGAGTGACACGCTGCCCTACCCGAAGCTGCCCGGAAGCTTCTACCACCTCTCCAAGGTGCACGACAGTCACAACATCCATTTCGTGTGCCGTGCCTGGGGACTCGCCGCCACCGACCTCAACCAGGGCGTCGTCTACGGCTGCGCCACGCCCGAGACCGCGCTGCATCCCGAGCTGGCAACCCGGTTCGACTACGACGGAATCTGGGGAACCGTGCTGAACCGGTTCATCGTGCAGTCGGCGATCGGCAAGCCGCTCACCGTCTACGGCAGCGGCGGCCAGACTCGCGGCTTCCTCGACATCCGCGACACCATGGCCTGCGTTCAGCTGAGCATCGAGCATCCCGCCAAAGCCGGCGAGTTCCGCGTCTTCAACCAGTTCACCGAGCAGTTCTCGGTGCTCCAGCTCGCCGAGCTGGTGCGCGACGCGCGTGCCGCGCACGGTGGTCAAACCACCATCGACCACACGCCGAACCCGCGCTTCGAGAAGGACACGCACTTCTACAACGCCAAGCACCAGCTGCTCGTCGACCTCGGCCTCGAGGCGCACAAGCTTCGGAGCACGCTCATCGACTCGGTCATCGCGACCGTCGAGCAGCACATCGACCGCGTGGATCTCTCCCAGGTGGGCGCGTCGGATGTCGCGTGGACGACCGGCCGTGCCCGGGCGGCCACGGGCAAGGCACAGGTCACGGCTCCAGCAGCGGAGACGGTGGCGTAGCGCCGGTGGCGCTCGCCGAGGTCGACGTCAGCCTGACGATCCCGGCCCACAACGAGGCTGAAAACATCGGGCGCGTCCTCCGTGACGTGATGCCGGTGCTCGCCGAGGGGGGCCGGACCTACGAGATCGTCCTCGTTGATGACGCGAGCCAGGACGACACGGCCGGCGCGGCGCGGATCGCGATGGGGGAGGCGGCATCAAACCTCACCGTCGTGACCCACCGACAGCAGCGCGGCTACGCGATCACGGTGTGCGACGGCCTGCGGGCATCGCGGGGGAAGATCCTCGCGTTCATGGACGGCGACGGCCAGTTCGACCCACCCGACCTCGGTCGCGTGATCGCCGCGCTCGATCATGCCGACATGGTTGCCGGGATCCGCACCCGACGCGCCGACCCCTGGTATCGGTCATTCGTGAGCGCCGTCTACAACCGGGTGGTCCGCGTCGCCTTCGGCATCCGCGAGCTCGACTTCGACTGCGGCCTCAAGGCGTTCACGCGCGAGGTGTGGGACGGCGTCACCCCCATCCGCGCGCGCTCGGCGGTGTTCAATCCCGAGATGTTCTTCAAAGCCCACCGGCTGGGATTCCGGGTGATCCAGATCCGCGTCGAGCATCTGCCCCGGCTCGCCGGGCGCCGCTCCGGCGGCCGTCTCATCCCCGTCGCCCGAGCGATGCGCGATGTGATCCGTCTTCGCGTCTCTCTGGCGATGACCTGGCGACCGGAGGGCGCGCACCGGGAGCGAGCCTAGATGCGAAGAGCGGCGGTTCCGGGATTGGTCACGCTGGTGATCCTTCGCCTGCCGTCGCTCATGGAGCCGCACTGGTACACGGACGAGGCGGGGTACGTGAACGTCGCTCGCGAACTGCTCGGCGGCAAGGTCCTCTACTCGCAGACCTGGAACAACAAGCCACCGGGGATGCTCTGGACGATCGCGCTGGAGGTGAAGCTCTTCGGGTCGAGCGAGGTCGGGCTGCACGTCCTGACGCTGATCAGCGGGATGGTCACCATCGCCGCCATCGTCTGGGCGGCGGGCCGGCTGTACACGCCTCGACGCGCGCTCCTGGCGGGGGTGATTGCCGCGGTGATCCTGGGCCCGCCCTTCCTCGACGCCGAGCTCGCGCTGCCGGAGAGCTTGATGATCGCGCCCCTGAGCTGGGCGGGCGCCATCGTTCTGGTGCGAATTCTTCGCGGCGACCGAGACGCCGTCCCGCTCCGCATCCCGCGCTGGCCGCTCGCGGTCGGCGTGCTCATGGCTGCGGCGATCGCCTATCAGCAGACTGCAGTGGCCGAGACTTCGGCGTTCTTCTTCGCGATGCTGCTGGCCCCGAATCTGCGCCGCCGCGACGCCTTCGTCTTCCTGGCCAGTGTCGCGGCCATCACCGTGGCCTGGCTGACCGCGGCGGTCATCACCGCCGGCGCCGGCACCGTCGCGTTCGCGCTCGCCGGCTTCTACGTGAGCTACACGCAGAAGGCTCTGCCCGCGAGCGCCGCGGGCGGGGTCGCGCATTTCGGCCTCGCCGCGGGTGCGGCGCTGCTCATCGCCGCCGGAGCGATTGCCAGTCGTCGCCGCCCGCGAGTCGACTGGGTGCTCGCGCTCTGGGCGGGCGCCACCTTGGTGGTCACCGCGGTCGCCGGGCAACCCTATCCCCACTTCCTGGAGCCCGCGGTGGCGCCGCTCACATTGCTGCTCGTGGGGGCCTCGGTGCCGTCGACGAACCGGTTCCGCGCCGGCGGCCGGCGCTCGCTGGTCGGTCCGGTCCTGCAGATCGGCGGCCTGGTGATCGCGATCCTGACCGCGAAGGTCGCCGGTATCGACTGGCTCCCGATCCCGCCGTCGGCGACCAACTCGCACACCCTCAGCGGTTACTACGGCGGCGCTGCCGCCGCTGCGTTCGACCCCACCTGGAGAGCACGATGGCTCAACGACTTCGACTACCGGGTGGCGGGCGACGCGGACGCCGCAGCCTGGATCACATCCCGGGGGTTGAGCGGCGACACCGCCGTCGTCTGGTCCTATGACGCGTGGGTCTATGCCCTCGCAAACTTGCAGGTCGACATGCCGACTCCTCCGATCTACAACGACGAGGTGCTCCTCGGGTACGGCGGCCCCGTCGAGCAGTACGTCGCCGACCAGCGCCCGGTGCTGATCATCGTCGACGCCCAGGCGCAGGTGCTCTTCCCGGAGATCGGCAAGCTGCTCGCCGGCGGCGAATACGTGAACGAGTACCACAGCTACCCGGACACCGTGTGGGTCCGGGCCGACACCGCCCAAACCCTCCCGTGAGTGTCGCTCGCGGCGAACGGCTGCGCGCTGATCGCATCCTGCTCGGGACCGTGATCGCGGTCTTCGCAGGATTCGCGGTCGCCTACACCCGGATCACGCCCGTCGGCGCGTCGCCCGACGAGCTGTCCCACCTCCACTACGTCAACGGCATCGCAGATCACCTCCGGCTGCCGCCGGCGGGCGAGCCGGAGCGTCAGCAACCGCCGCTCTACTACCTCCTGGGGGCGATCGTCGCCAGGCTGAGCGGGGACGATCCGCGCCTCATCCGGCTGGTTTCCGTGGTCCTCGGGGTGCTCACGATTCTCACCGTCTACGCGGTGGCGCGGCGCCTCTTCCCGCTGCGGCCGGCGCTTGCCGTGGGAGCCGCGGCCCTGGTCGCGCTGCTCCCCGAGGCGCAGTACCTGGCAGGAGCGATCAACGACGACAACCTCGCCTGGCTCGCCGGCGCCCTGCTCGTGCTCGCCGGGGTCGTCGTGGTGCAGAGCGAGGTGGTGACGCCGCGCCTCGCTCTCGGGGCCGGGCTTGCGATCGCCCTCGCCGTGCTCGCCAAGGAGACGGTCTGGATCCTGGCGCTCTTGCTCCTGGTGCTGGTCGTGGTGCGATGTGGCCGGCAGCTTCGCGCGCTCCACGCGGCCGCTCTGCTCGTGCCGACGATCGTGCTCGCGGGGTGGTGGTTCGTGCGCAACGCCGTGGAGTTCGGGAGCCCGCTCCCGCCGTTGCACCCGATCACCGCGCAGCGCCAGGTCTTCGACTCATTCGCGCAGGTGCGCGGCTATCTCGCCGCGACGGCGGTGAGCCTGGTGGGCATGTACGGAGACGGCGCGCATCTCGTGGCGATCTCGATCCTCGGAGTTCGACCCCTGCCGGGCACGGTCGCGATCGCCGGGGTCGCCATCATCACCATCGCAGCCTGCGTCGCGGTGGCGCGTTCCTGGGCGAGATGGGACCCGGAGCGGCGCAGGGTCGCGATCCTCCTCCTCGGCGTGCTCCTGATTGCTGCGGTGCAGTCGGTGCTGAACTCGGCGACGTTCGATCTCCAGCCCCAGGCGCGCTACCTGCTCGTCGCGGTCGCCGCGGCGGCACCGATTACCGCGTGGACGGTGGCGTGGCGGCGGACCGGGCCGCTCTCGACGACACGCGTCACGGCGATCGGGGTGCTGGTGGCGCTCGCCCTGATGCTCGATGTGTCCGGCCTGATCACCGCCGCCCACACCGCGGTCTGATCACCCGATCTGGTCGCGGAAGCTCGCCAGCGTCCGCGCCAGCCCATCGTCGAGGCTGACACCCGGGCTCCATCCGAGGCGATCGGCGGCGAGCGAGTTGTCGAGGGCGCTGCGCGCCACCTCGCCGGGTGGCAGCGGCTCGCGCTCGGGCGCCCCGCCATAGCCGGCGAGCGCGCAGAGGCGGCGGACCAGATCGCCGACCGGGGTCTCGCGGCCGGTACCGATGTTGAGCGCGCCGGTCACGTTCGAGGCGAGCCCCAGCACGTTCGCGGCGACGACATCCCCGACGTAGGTGAAATCTCGGGTCTGGGCGCCGTCGCCCCGGATCACCGGCGCCCGGCCCTCGAGCAACCGGTGGCTCGAGATCGCCACGACACCCGCTTCGCCGGTGCCGTCCTGCCCCGGGCCGTAGACGTTCCCGTAGCGGAGCGCCAGCGCATCGACGGCGCCGGCCCGCGTGAAATGGCCGAGGTAGTGCTCGATGCTGAGCTTTGCGGTCCCGTACGGCGATCGTGGCTGTGCCGGCTCGTCCTCCGGCGTCGGCAGGCGGCGCGCGGCCCCATAGAGGGCTCCGCCGGAGGACGCGACGACGACCCGCCGGCATCCTGCGGCGATCGCCGCCGCGAGCACGCTCACGGTCCCGAGCACGTTGATGCGGGCGTCCGCGGCAGGCTCGCGCCAGGATCGGTTGACGCCGCCCTGCGCGGCGAGATGGAGGATCGCCGTGGGTTTCCAGCCCTCGATAGCGGCGCACGCCGCAGCCGCGCCGACATCCACCACCTCGAGACCCGCGCCGCCGGGGAGCGGCCGGTAGGAGGCGTGACGCAGGTCGTCGACGACGAGCACCTCCGCTCCGGATTCGAGCAATGCCTCGACGCTGTGGACGCCGATGAAGCCGGCGCCGCCGGTGACGACGACGCGCGTGCCGTGCAGTGGCGCGGCCATCAGCCCCTGCTCATCAGCGCGCGCAGGAAGAGCGCAGTGTTGGCCGGTCGCTCTGCCATGCGGCGCATGAGATATCCGTACCACTGCACGCCGAACGGCACGTAGACGCGCACGGTCTCACCGGCCGCGACGAGGCGGTGCTGCTCATCGGGGCGGATTCCGAAGAGCATCTGATACTCGTGTTTGAATCCTGGTCCGCCGATGTCGCGAACCAGGCGGCCGGTCGCCTCGACAAGCTTCGGGTCGTGGGTGGCAGTCATCGGCAGCGCGCCGCCGGCGATCAGCGCGCTCAAACAGCGGATGTACGCGGCGCGGATGGCGTCAGGTCGCTGCCAGGCGATGGACGGCGGCTCCAGGTAGGCACCCTTGCAGAGACGAACACGCGAGCCCGGCACCCCCAGGGCACGGCAGTCGTCCTCGGTCCGGTGGAGTGATGCCTGGAGCACCGCCCCGGTCGCCGGGAAGTCCTGGCGAATCAACCCGACGAGACGCAGCGTCGAGTCGGTGGTGGTGCGGTCCTCCATGTCGATGGTCACCAACGAGCCGGCGGCGCGGGCGGCTTCGCAGATCGCACGCGCATTGTCGAGCGCCATCGACTCGTCGAGAGCCTGCCCCACCGCGGAGAGTTTCACGGACATCTCCGCGCCGGCGGCAAGGCCGTCCTCGGCCAGGCGGGCGGCGAGGGCGCGGTATGCGTCCACGGCGGCGCGTGCCGTCGTGGTGTCGCGGGTGTCCTCGCCGAGATGGTCGAGCGAGACCTGCAGGCCGCCGGCGGTCAGGTCCCGGGTCACGCGGACGGCATCCTCGATGGTCTCGCCGGCGACGAAGCGACGGACCACCTGTCGCGTCACCGGCGCCGATGTCACCGCCCGCTTGATCTGACTGCGCCGCGAAGCCCAGAGGAGCACGTGGCGCAGCGCGGCCGAGGGACTCGCGCCGGCGCCGGTGGAGGACGGCTGAGATCCCCAGGGCTCGCTGGTCACCGCGCGGATTATGTCCTCGGCCTCGGTGGGTGTGGTCGGGCGGACCATCGGGGCGGTCGCCGCTCGAGGAACGCGGTCATTCCCTCGTGCGCCTCCTCCGACGCGAAGAGGCGCGCGGACAGCTCCACCATCGCGTCCCCATGCCGCTCGATCGCCTCCCGAACGCTGCGGTTGGC
>JBAPWO010000164.1:0-5676 GCA_049283735.1 Candidatus Dormiibacterota bacterium | reverse complement strand
ACATAGCAACGGTCAAAAAAGTCACCCTGCCGGCAGGTCTCACGGTCGCTGAGCTCGCCGATCGCCTCGAGGTGTCGGGTCCCCAGCTGATCAAGTACCTGATGAGCAATGGCGTCATGGCCGCGCTCAACCAGACGGTCGACTTCGACACCGCCGCCCTTGCCGCCGACCATTTCGGCTTCGAGGCCGAGTCCGAGGACGCCGTCGCCGGGGCGACGACGGCCGCGCCGGCGACCGGACGGCGCCGCCACCCGCTGCTCGACCTCTCCGGTGCCGCACCCGGGACGCTCGTCCCCCGGCCGCCGGTGGTGGCCGTGCTCGGCCACGTCGACCACGGCAAGACCTCGCTGCTCGACGCGATCCGCAAGACCAAGATCGCCTCCGGCGAGGCCGGCGGGATCACCCAGGTGATCCGCGCCCACCAGGTCGAGCGCAACGGGCGGCTGATCACCTTCATCGACACCCCGGGCCACGAGGCGTTCACCGCGATGCGCGCCCGCGGAGCGGACGTCACCGACGTGGCGATTCTCGTGGTCGCCGCCGACGACGGGGTGATGCCCCAGACCGAGGAGGCGATCCAGCACATTCGCGCGGCGGGCGTGCCGATCGTCGTCGCCATGAACAAGATCGACAAGGACGGGATCAACCCCGACCGCGTGCTCCAGCAGCTCGCCGATCGTGAGGTCGTGGTCGAGGCGTTCGGCGGCGACGTCCCGGTGGTCAGAACCAGCGCCAAGACCGGCCAGGGCATCGATGACCTGCTCCAGAGCGTGCTCGACGTGAGCGACGTCTACGTCGAGCCCAAGGCAGACCTGAACGGTCGCGCGGTCGGCACGGTCATCGATTCCCGGCTGGAACGGGGGAGAGGCGCGATCGCCACCCTCATCGTGCAGAACGGCACCCTCCACGTCGGGGACAACCTGGTCGCGGGATCGGCGTTCGGCAAGGTTCGGGCGCTGGTCGACGACACCGGCAAGCGGATCAAGGAGGCCGGACCGAGCACGCCGGTGGTGGTCACGGGCCTGTCCGAGGTGCTCATGGCGGGAGAGATCTTCGAGGTGGTCGAGACCGAGCGCGGCGCCCGGGTCAAGGCCGAGCAGCGCGGCTTTGACGAGAAGCAGCGACTGGCGCAGCCGGTGCGCCGGATCACGCTCGCCGACCTCGCCCAGAACGTCTCGGACGGCGAGATGAAGTCGCTCAACCTCGTCCTCAAGGCGGAAGCCAACGGCTCGCTCGAAGCCCTGCGCAGCCAGGTCACCAAGATCGAAGACCCGACGGTCAAGATCAAGGTCGTCGGCGAGGGGGTCGGCGCTGTCAGCGAGTCCGACGTCAACCTGGCGGCGGTCACCGACGCCATCGTCATCGGGTTCAACGTCCGTCCCGACGATCACGCCCGCGCCGCCGCCGAGGAGCAGGGCGTCGATGTCCGCTTCTATGACGTCGTCTACCAGGTCACTGACGACATCGAGAAGGCGGTCAAGGGTCTGTACCAGCCGACCATGATCGAGGTGACCCAGGGCCGCGCCGAGGTGCGCCGCGTGTACCAGGTCGACGGCAAGCCGGCGATCGCCGGTGCGCACGTGCTCGACGGCAGGATCACGAGGAACGCGACCTGCCGCGTGCTGCGCGACTCCAAGGAGATCGCCCAGAGCCGCATCGAGGCGCTCAAGCGGTTCAAGGACGACGTCCGCGAGGTGACCCATGGATATGACTGCGGCATCACCCTCGCCGACTTCAGCGATTTCCGCGAGGGCGACATCCTGGAAGCCTTCACGATGGAGCAGCAGAACGCATGACGCTTCGCTCCGGCGCTCGCAGCCCACGTCGCGAGCGAGTGGGCGAGCAGCTTCGCGAGGAGATCTCGGCCATGATGCTGACCGAGATCAAGGATCCGAGGGTCCGTTTCGCCTCGATCTCGCGTGTCCGGGTGAGCCCGGATCTGCGCGAGGCGTGGCTCGCCGTCAGCGCGCTCGGGAATGATGCCGAACGCCAGAATGTCGTCGAGGCCCTCGGACACGCCGAAGGGTACCTTCGTGCTCAACTGGGCAGACGGCTCGAGAACCTGCGGAGCATTCCCCGGCTCCACTTCGAGCTCGACGAGTCGATCGCCTACAGCGTGAGGGTGAGCACGCTGCTGAGAGACCTCGCCGGCGAACATCCCGCCGAGGCAGCCGTGGAGGTTCCCGAGTGACTGTTGCAGCAGCCGCCGCCTGGCCCCGTCTCGAGGATGTCGTCGATCCGATCCGCAAGATCATCGAGAGCACCGATCAGATCACGTGCCTGGCGCACAAGGACGCCGACGCCGACAGCCTCGGCTCCGCGCTCGGGTTCGCTCTCGCTCTCCGCGCCATGGGGCGCAGGGTTCGCGTCGTCGTCCCGGAGCCGCTCCCGCGACTGCTCGAGCACCTCCCGGGATTCGAGACGGTCGAGACGGGCGGGGCGCCCCTCGGCCAGACCGTCTTCACATTCGACTGCGCCACGCTCGGACGGTTTGGTGAGCGCCGCGTCGAGGTGGAGCGCGCCGGCACGGTCGTCAACATCGACCACCACCACAGCAACACCGGGTTCGGCACGATCAATCTCGTCGACGGGTCGGCGAGCGCGACCGGCCAGGTGATCTACCGCCTGCTCCGCGAGCTCGGCGCTCCAATCAGCGCCGCCGTCGCGACCAACCTCTACGCGGCGCTCTTCACCGACACGGGCGGATTTCGGCACGAGAACACCACCGAAGCGGCCCTCCGTCTCGCGGCAGCGCTTGTCGCCGCGGGAGCCGACCCCGGGTGGGTTGCGCTCAAGAGCTACAAGTCGCGCACCCTCGCGCAGGTGCGCCTCGAAGGCCTGGCCATCGCTCAGATGCGCTCCGAGATGGACGGCCGGCTGCTCTGGTCCGAGGTGACCCTGCCCATGCTCGAGCAGGCGGGAGCCGACCTTCAGGACTCCGAGGGCATCATCGACGCGCTCCAGAGCATCGCCTCGATGGAGATCGCGATTCTGTTCAAGGAGATCTCGGCGGACCGCAGCAAGATCAGCGTGCGCACCCGCGAGCCCATCGACGCGACCGACGTCTGCACGCCGTTCGGAGGTGGAGGCCACCGTCGCGCCGCCGGCGCCGAGTTCCGGGATCCCCTCACGATCGCGGAGCGCAAGGTGCTCGAGGTGGCTCGCCGGTTGATCGACCCAGCGCGGTGACCGGCGTCGCCATGCCCGGAGCCGGCCCACGCCCGGGGTCGGCGGTCGCGCGCCGAGGAGGCGTGCTCCCCCTCGACAAGCCCGCCGGGATCACATCGTTCGACGCCATCCGCCAGGTTCGACGCATCCTCGGCGAGCGACGAGTCGGCCATGCGGGGACGCTCGATCCCACCGCGACCGGTCTGCTCCCGATCTGCGTCGGCCGCACCACCCGCTTCGTCGACTATTTCCACGCCCAGCCGAAGACCTATCACTGCGTGGTTCGTCTCGGCGAGCGAAGTGACACGGGCGACACCGAGGGCGTGATCGTCGCCGGCGCCGACGCCAGCGCGATCACCGCCGAGCAGATTCGCGCCGAGCTCGCGCGGTTCATCGGCGAGATCGAGCAGATTCCACCGATGCATTCGGCGGTCAGGCACGAGGGGCGGCACCTCTACGAGCTCGCCCGAGCGGGTGAGGAGGTGATCAGGGAGCCACGACGAGTGACCATCCACTCGGCCGAGCTGGTCGATTTCCGGCCGGGTGCCCGAGCGGAGGCCGAGATCGTGGTGGTCAGCGGCAAGGGAGCGTACATGCGCGTGCTCGCCTCCGACCTCGGCGAGTCGGTCGGCACCGGCGGACTCCTCGGCTGGCTCTCCCGGACGAGCTACGGCACGCTCGGGCTGGCTGCGTCGATCACGCTCGACCAGCTCTCGGTCATGGACGATCCGTGGCTGGCGCTCCTGCCTCCCGATGTCGCGGTCGCGCATCTGCCCCTCGTCAATCTCGGACCGGCGCAGGTGCTCCAGGTCCGGCGCGGCCAGTCGGTGTGGTTGCCCCGATCGATCCTGCCCGACGTGGCCGGAGAGTGCCGGATGCACGATCCCACCGGCGAGCTGATCGGTATCGGAGAGCTCAACGGCGGCCTGCTCCGGCCGACCAAGGTGCTGGCCGGCTGACGACCCGATGGAACTGCTCCATGAGTTCCCCGCGGGGGAGGCGGGCGGCCCAGGGTCGGTGGTGACGATCGGCAGCTTCGACGGCGTCCACATCGGCCATCAACGTCTGCTCCGGCGCGTCCGCACAGCGGCCGCCCGGCGCGCCATGACCGCCGTCGCGGTCACCTTCGACCCGCATCCGCGCTGCGTCGTCGATCCGTCGGGCTGCCCTCCGCTGCTCTGCAGTCTCGACGACCGCATCGAGCTGCTCGCAGCATGCGGGGCCGAGCGAGTGGTGGTCATCCCGTTCACCCGGGAGTTGAGCACCTGGAGCGCGGATCGCTTCGCGGCGACGCTCACCGAGAGCCTCGGGATGCGCCGGCTCATCGTCGGGCCCGGTTTCGCCCTGGGCCGCGGGCGCGAGGGTAATCTCGAATTTCTGGGACGTCTGGGCGCCCGGCGCGGCTTCAAGGTCACCACGGTGGCGCCTTCGAGACGAGGCGGCCGGCCGGTGTCGTCGGGGCGGATTCGCGAGTCGATCGCCACCGGCCGCTTCTCCGAGGCGATCGCGATGCTCGGCCGCGCCTACGTGCTCGAAGGGGTGATCGAACGCGGCGAGGGTCGCGGCGCCGGACTCGGGGTCCCCACCGCCAACCTCGGGGTCGACGGGGCACGCTGCATCCCGGCGCCGGGCGTCTACGCCGGCTGGCTGCACGTCGGTGATGGCTGGCGTGCCGCCGCAACCGGGATCGGCACCCGGCCGACGTTTGGGGCCGGGTCGGTCACCGTCGAGGCGCACGTGCTCGACTTCGAGGGCGACCTCTACGGGCGACCCGCACGGCTCGCACTGGCACGGCGGATTCGATCCGAGCGCGCGTTCAGCACGGTCGCGGCGCTCACGGCGGCGATGGCTCGCGACATCGCGCATACCCGCGAGATCGTGCGGCGACTCCCGCCCCCGTCGTGATCGCCGCGAGTCGCGAGACCGTCGATCGATGATCTCCTGTTAGACTTGCGGCGAACAATCGTGCCAATCGTCAGATCCAAATCCGAGATCATCGCGGAGCATCGGCGCCACGAAACGGACACCGGCTCCACCGAGGTCCAGGTTGCAGTGCTGAGTGAGCGCATCACCTCACTCACCGAACACCTTCGCGATCACCCCAAAGACCACGCGTCGCGCCGCGGGTTGCTCAAGCTCGTCGGCCAGCGCCGCCGGTTGCTCGACTATCTGTCGGGAACTGACGTCGAGCGCTATCGCGCACTGATCGGGCGCCTCGGTTTGCGTCGATAGTGTCAGGCGCGACCATTCATCAGACCCAAGAAACACACACCATCAACCGACCCGGAGCCGGCACCTTCCGGCAACGTCGCACTCACAGGTGAGACGTTGGGGTCCGTGTGTCAGGAAGCGGTACCGCAGCTGCAGCGCGAGCCGCAGGCCCTGATGCTCAGTCCCCAACACCTCACCGCTGTCGAGCGCGGCGAAGCGGAGTTCTTCCGGCGCGGGTCACCACCAGGAGACACGCGTGGCAATCCCCGACAATCTCAAGAAAACATTTGAAACGGA
>JBAPWO010000163.1:0-4067 GCA_049283735.1 Candidatus Dormiibacterota bacterium | reverse complement strand
TGACCGAGCAGCGCTTGTCCGACATCATCGACCCGGCGCTGCGCGGGCTCGGCGTCCGGGTTCAGGTGCGCGAGGAGCGCTTGCGGATCGCGCTTGCGGACGTCGTCGGTGAAGGACTGGCAGAACTCTGCCGCGCTGAGCGGCTCGACCGCGGCGTGCTGGTCATCGCCACGGCCAACAGCGCCCTGGCGCATCAACTCCAGATGGACGCACCACGAGTCATCGATGCGTTGAATCAGCGTGTCGGCCAGGACCTGGTACGACGCATCCGATTCAAGGCGATGTGATCGGAGGAGATCAGGCGACCCGCACCGGCATGATGATGCAGAGGTAATCGTCCTTCCCCACGGGGCGAATGACTCCCGGCTGCAGCGAGCCGTTGAAGGAGAGTTGGACCTCATCGGAGTCGAGCGCCGAGAGCGCGTCCAGCATGTAGCGCGCGTTGAAAGCGATCTGCACGTCATCCCCCTGCACGGTCGCGGTGAGGGGCGCCTCGTCGTCACCGACCTCGGCGGTCTGCGCAAGCAGCGTGAGCGTCCCGTCGCCGATGCGAAGTCGAACCGGGTTGGCGGCATCACGCGCGAGCACCGCGGCGGTCTTCGCCTCGCGCAGCAGCGACGCCGTCGAGAGGCTCACCGTCGTCGTCGACTCACCGGGAATCACCTGCGTGTAATTGGGATATGTCCCTTCGATGAGACGCGACGAGATCTCCACGTCCTTGAGCGTGAAGAACACCTGGTTGCGCGCATGCGCGAAAGCGATACCGACGGTCGGCCGGTTGGGATTCACCGCGCGGGCAACCTCGGAGAGATGCCGCGAGGGAACGATCACCGAGGTCACCGGCGGCGTCCCGTGCACGGTGACATCGATCGTCTTCACGGCGAGACGATGGCGATCGGTCGCCGCCAGGGTCAGCCGGCTGCCCTCGATCTGAAGGAGCACGCCGGTGAGCACCGGCGAAGCCTCATCCGAGCTCGCCGCCATCACCGTCTGAGTGATCGCATTCTGCAACGTGATCGAGTCGACCTCGATGGATGTCTCGGTGTCACGCGTCGGCAGGGGAGGAAATTCCACCGCATCGATGCCGTGGACGTTGGCACGGTGCACGCCACCGGTGAGCTTCAGCACCTGGGTCGTCGGTTCCAGCTCCATCGTGCACGGCGCGTCACCGAGCGACGAGACAAACTCACCGAGGAGACGCGCGGGCACCGTGATCCGGCCTTCCTCGAGCACGGTTGCCGGCACCACGACTGTGATCGTGAGATCGAGATTGGTGGCGGTGACGCGCAGACCGTCGGGGCCGGTCTCGAGCAGCACGTTGCTCAGCACGGGCAGGGTCGATCTCGGTGATACGGCGCGGGACACCAGCCCGAGTGCACCACTGAGTGTCGAGGATGAGACGGTCGCTTTCATGGACGGTTCCTCTCTGGAGGCTGCGTTATCACCAGACTCAATGAGTATGACCTGCAGAGTCTAGATATCAGTAGACGATGTAGTGGTGGGGACATGGGGGACAACTCGGAAAGCGATCTCATCGCGGGTCCGGGAGCGTTGCCGGGCTGTGCGCAAGTGGCACCGATCGTCCACCGGTTGTCCACCGTTCGCCGAGCTGCGCACTTTGTCCACATGCCGTCCCCGGTGCGAGCAACAGGGTTGTCAACGGTTGTGGAGCTGCTCGCGGATGGCGCGCACCTCACCCTGGAGGCGAACGTCTTCGCGCATCAGCTCGGTGATCTTCTCGATCGCGTGCAGTGCGGTGGTGTGATCCCGTCCGCCGAAAGCGCTGCCGATGACCGGGAGCGACGACTCGGTCGCCTCGCGGATGAGGTACATCGCGACCTGGCGAGGGAACACGATGTTCTTGTCGCGACGCTTGCCCTTCATCTCCTCGACCGAGATGGCGTAATGCGCGGCAACTGCCAGCTGGATGGTCTCGATGCTCACCGGGGTGGAGTCCTGGACGGGGATGACGTCGCGCAGGATCTGCTGGGCGGTCTCGAGGGTGATCTGCTGGCCGTTGATCGAGGCGTGGGCGAGCACGCGGATGAGCGCGCCCTCGAGCTCGCGGATGTTCTTCTGGATGCGGTGGGCGATGAATGACAACACCTCGTCCGGGACCAGCTTGCCGTAGGGCCCGAGCTTGGTGGTGAGGATCGCCAGCCGGGTCTCGAAATCGGGTGGCTGGATGTCGGCCATCAGTCCGCCCTCGAAGCGGCTGCGCAAGCGGTCCTCGAGGGTGGGGATGTCCTTTGGCGGCCGGTCGCTGCTCACCACGATCTGCTTCTGGAATTCCTGCAGCGCGTTGAATGTATGGAAGAACTCCTCCCTCGTGTGGTCCTTGCCGGCCAGGAACTGGATGTCGTCGATGAGCAGGACGTCGACGCCTCGGTAGCGCATCCGGAACTCCGCCGGCCGGTTCTCTACGATGGAAGCGACCATCTCGTTCATGAATTTCTCGGAGGTGACATACGCCACCTTCGCGTTGCGGTGGGTCTCGCGCACCGCGTGGCCGATCGCGTGCATGAGGTGGGTTTTGCCCAGCCCCACACCGCCGTACAGAAAAAGTGGGTTGTACGCCTTGCCGGGCGCCTCGGCGACAGCGCGGCAGGCGGCGTGGGCGAATCGGCTGGAGTTGCCGACCACGAACGTGCTGAACGTGAACGCCGGGTTGAGCCGCGAGTCGTTGGCTCCGTCCTCGGGTTCGCTCACGTACGCGTAGGTCGGGTCAGGGACGATCGGAGGTGCGTCGGGGGGCGGCGACGCCTCCGGGTCGACGGTGATGATCACCTCGCAATCGCGTCCGAGCACGCCGGAGAGCGTTTCGCGGATCAGCGGCACGTAGCGCTCACTGACCCAGTCGCGAGCGAACATGGTCGGCACGCCGACCGTGAAGGTGTGCCCGTCGGAACCAACCAGGACGGCGTTGGCGAGCCATGCCTCGTATCCCGGGCGAACGACCTGGAAGCGAAGTTCCTCCTGGGCGACCTGCCATAGCTGTTGTGGGTCCATGCTCGCGGTCGAGTTCCCACTCTCCAGGATGGGCTCGACGCGCGGCGTCTGATCTTCGACGGCGCCGACACCGACTATTCGATCCACTCGTTCCTCGCCTTGGCCTGCCGATAACAGCGCAGTTATCCACAACTTGTGCACATCGGTGGATAAATGCATGGCCGCTGGTGGCCGGGGGGCTTGGTTGGACGAAAGAGAAGGGCTTCCCGCTCCCGCTGCAGCCTGCGGAGTCTAACAATGCGCGGCCCCGGTCACAAGTGGAGCGAGCGCACCACCGCGCAGTGATCTCGCGACGACAACTTCCGGGAGGAGGGGCGGTCGACCGCTGCCTTGATATACTCGCGAAGCAACCCCGTCGGGCTCAGCGGCGCCCAGAGCGCCCCCGACGCGATCCAGGTCTCGGGGAGACGGCCATCAAGCGGACGTACCAACCCAAGAAGCGCTACCGGCGCAAGACGCACGGCTTTCGCATACGTATGGCGACGCCAGGCGGGCGCCAGGTGCTCAAGGCACGCCGTCGTAAAGGCCGCAAGCGCCTGACTCCGGCTCCCACGCGATGAACCGGCGGCATCGCCTTCCCGGGCGACGCCGAATCGCGGCGGTGCGGGAAACCGGGAGCGAGGCACGCTCGGGTGGCGTTCGAGTTCGCGCGCTTCCCGGAGAGTCCGCGGCATCCCGGGTCGCCTTCGCCGTACCCGGCGCCACCGGCGCCGTGAGCCGGAACCGTGCCCGCCGCCGGCTGCGCGCCGCCATCGCCCCGGTCCTGATCGTGCATCCCGGGCTCGACGTGGTGGTGAGCCTCCCGGGACGCGCCACCGAGATGCCGTTCCTGAACCTCCGCACGGCCCTGGCCGCAGCGCTCGCCTCGGCGTCGCGATCGATCCAGCCGAGGGCTGTGCGGTGAGACGCGCCAGCCTGGTGTTCATCCGCATCTACCAGGTCACCATCGGCCCTCTCTTCGGAATGATGAGCTCGTGCCGGTACGAGCCGACCTGCTCGCACTACGGCTACGAGGCAATCCAGCGTTTCGGCGCGCGCCGCGGCTGGTGGCTCGCCAT
>JBAPWO010000162.1:0-5550 GCA_049283735.1 Candidatus Dormiibacterota bacterium | reverse complement strand
GATTGATCGATGAGTACGAGTTCGTGGTGCATCCCAGGCTCGCGGGCCACGGGCCGACGTTGTTCGCTGGGCTATCGAAGCATGTCGACTTGAAGCTCGTGAGCCGGCTGGAGTTTGGCTCGGGTGCAGTGGCGATGGGGTACGAGCCGCGAAGGTAGTCATGGGCGGCCGCCTGACCTCGCATATGTCAAAGGTATAATCGCGGCAGCCCAAGCCAACTGCGATCGCTCCGCGGCACAGAATGCTGGGGGGCAGTGAGGAGGTAGTTGTGCTGCAAGCGAGTCGCGCCGATCGGTTCTCGTTCGGGCTGTGGACCGTGGGCTGGCAGGGCGTTGATGTTTTCGGCACGGCCGTGCGCGCGCCACTCGATCCCGAGCTCGCTGTTGGCCGGCTCGCCGAGCTGGGTGCCTACGGAGTGAGCTTTCACGACAACGACGTGTTCCCTTTCGCGGCCACCGCCGCGGAGAAGAGCGCGGCGATCGACCGGTTGCGCCGGGCGGTCGACGGCGCCGGGCTGGTGGTGCCGATGGTGACCACGAATCTCTTCTCGCACCCGGTCTTTCGCGACGGCGCGTTCACGGCCAATGACCGGGAGGTGCGCCGCTTCGCGCTCCGCAAGGTGGCGGACAACCTCGATCTCGCGGCCGAGCTCGGTGCGGGGATCGTCGTGTTCTGGGGCGGTCGCGAGGGTGCCGAGTCGGGGGCGGCCAAGGACGTGGGCGCCGCGCTCGACCGCTACAAGGAAGCCTTCGACATCCTCACCGGCTACGTCATCGAGCAGGGCTACGCAATGCGCTTTGCCATCGAGCCCAAGCCGAACGAGCCCCGCGGCGACATCTTTCTGCCCACCATCGGTCACGCGCTCTCGTTCATCGGTGAGTTGGAGCACTCCGAGATGGTCGGGCTCAATCCGGAGGTTGGTCACGAGGAGATGGCGAGCCTGAACTTTGCGCACGGGCTGGCTCAGGCGCTCTGGCACGGCAAGCTGTTCCATGTCGACCTCAACGGCCAGAACGGACCCCGCTACGACCAGGACCTTCGCTTCGGCGCCGGCAACGCCCGAGGCGCCTTCTGGACGGTGGACATCCTCGAATCCGGCGGTTACGAGGGACCTCGTCACTTCGACTTCAAGCCTCCGAGGACCGAGGACATGGAAGGGGTGTGGGAGAGCGCGGCGGCGTGCATGCGCAACTACGTGCTGCTCCGCAGCCGGACCCATGCATTCCGATCGGACCCCCAGGTGCAGGCGGCACTGGCGGCGGCTCGACTCGACGAGCTCCGGCAGACCACCCTCGCGCCCGGGGAGTCCCTCAGCGCGATGCGCTCGCAGACCTTCGACGCCGACGCGGCCGCGGCTCGGGGCATGGCCTTTGAGCGGCTCGACCAGCTTGCTCTGGACTACCTCTACGGCATCCGCTCCTAACGCCATGGAGCCGCCGCCGCACCGGCGAAGATCCGCCCGAGCTACCGCCGCGAGGCGGGCGCCGCGATGAGCTCGGCTGCGCTGGTCGGCATCGATATCGGGACCACGTCCACCAAGGGCATCGCGATCGACCCCGAATCGGGGGCAGTGCTGGCAACTGCTGAATCCGAGTATCCGGTGAGCTCACCCCAGGTGGGCTGGAGTGAGCAGGAGCCCGAGGCGTGGGTCACCGCGACGCACGAGGTGCTCGCGAGCCTCAGGTCCGAAGCTTCGGAGATTCTGGGCATCGGCTTCTCCGGGCAGATGCACGGCCTGGTCTGCCTCGACGCCGGCGGTGCGGTGATCCGCCCCGCGATCCTCTGGAACGACCAGCGCTCCGCACCTCAGTGCGCTGCCCTGGAGGCCGGGACCGGGAGGGATCGCTTGATCCGGCTGACCGGCAACCGGGCTCTGCCTGGTTTCACGGCGCCGAAGCTGCTCTGGATGCGCGAGAACGAACCGGCCGCGTTCGCCCGTATCCGACGGATCAGCCTCCCCAAGGACTACGTGCGCGACCGCCTCGTGGGCGGACATCGGAGCGACGTCGCCGACGCGTCGGGAACGCTGCTCCTCGATGTCGGCGAGCGGCGCTGGAGCAGCGAGTTGCTCGTGGAGCTGGACATCCCCGCGCCCTGGCTGCCCGAGCTTGCCGAAAGCCCCGATGCCGTGGGCAGGCTGAACGGTGTCCCGGTTGCAGCCGGGGCCGGAGATCAGGCCGCTGCTGCGGTGGGCGCCGGGATCACCGGTCCCGGCCCGCTGTCGGTCGTCCTGGGCACATCGGGGGTCGTGCTCGCCGGGGCGGATCGCTTCCTGGCCGACCATGAGGGACGGGTGCACGCCTTCTGCCACGCCGCGCCGGGACGGTGGCTGGTGATGGGCGTGATGCTGTCGGCGGCCGGGTCGCTTGCCTGGTTCCACGACACTCTGCTCCGCGGGGTCGCCTACGACGCCATGCTCGGCGAGGCCGAGGGCGTTCCGCCCGGCTGCGAGGGTCTCGTCTTCCTGCCCTACCTGGCCGGCGAGCGGACGCCACATGCCGATCCGCTCGCGCGCGGCGCGTTGTGCGGCCTCTCGGTCACTCACGGGCGCGGCGCCCTGACCCGAGCCGTGTTGGAGGGAGTCGCGTTCGCGCTGCGCGATTGCCTCGACGTGGTCTCTGGCGTGGGAGTTGCCGCCGCGGGTGGGCGTGTCTCGGGGGGAGGCTCGAGAAGCCGTCTGTGGCTCCAGATCGTTGCCAGTGCTCTCGAGATGCCACTCGAAGTCATGGCCACCGATCAGGGCTCGGCATTCGGCGCTGCCCTGCTTGGCGGGGTGGCGGGCGGTGTCTACAGCGACCTCGACCAGGCGAGCGCCGCCTGCGTTCGCGTCACCGAGGTCATCGATCCCGTCGCCGAGTGGATCGAGCCCTACCGGGAGGCACGGCGCCGGTTCCGCGACTACTATCCCGCCCTGCGCTCGGTCACGCAGACCCGGCCGGCGTCTTCAGGCTGATCTGCGCTCGGCGCTGCGTGCCGGAACCAGGGTCGGCTCGTCGAGGACCCGCGTGAGCGCCAGCTCCGCCGCACCGAGCAACGGCCCGTCGGCGCCGAGCTGCGTCGGCCTGATCAGATCATCCACGTCGAGTGCGGGCGCCATGACCCGGGCCCGGAGCTCCGCTTGAACGATGTGTTCGACGATCGGCCACATGGTGCCGAGAAAGCCGCCGAGCACGACCCGCTGCGGGTTGAAGACGTTGACGAGGCCGGCCAGGCCGGAGCCGAGCCAGTGGCCGACATCCTCCACCGCCGCGAGCGCCACCGGGTCCCCCCACGCCGCGTCCCTGAGCAGGCGGGTGACGGCCTCCGGCTTGTAGCTCTTCTCGGCAATCCCGATCCGGCGCAACATCGCCGGCCCGCCGATCTCCGTCTCCCAGCAGCCCATCGCCCCGCACCGGCATTGCACGCCGTTTGGATTCACCTGGACGTGCCCCACCTCGCCGGCGCAGCCCGCTGCCCCGACCAGCAGCTTTCCGTCGATGACCAGACCGCCGCCGACGCCCACCTCGCTGGTCACATAGATGAGGTGGCTGACGCCGACGCCCGCCCCCCACGTGTGTTCCGCAAGCGCTCCGAGATCCGCCTCGTTGGCGATGACGACGGGCAGGCCGGAGCCGAGCCGGTCCGCGACCAGGCGCCCGAGCGGTACGTCCCGCCATCCCAGGTTCGGGGCGAAGTGCACGAGCCCGTCCGCCCGGCTGACCACCCCGGCGACGGCGATGCCGAGACCGGCCACCCAGCAATCGGGCGGGATGGAAGCCAGCGCGGTCTGGATGAGCTTGCCGACGTCCTCGATGGTCTGGTCGACGGCCAGGCGACGCGGCTGATGGGTCGCCCGAGCCCGATGGAGGATCCGGCCGCCGAGCCCGACGACGGCCGCTGACAGCGAATTGACGGCGATCTCGGCAGTGATCACCGCGGCGCCCTCGGGGTTCGGACGAGCCACCAGTGAGGGGCGCCCGGGCGACCCCAGGCGGGCGGGATCGCCTTCCTCCACCAGGCCGCGAGCGCGAAGGTCGGCGACCAGTTCGCCAATCGTGCTCCGGGTCATCCCCAGGGCGCCGCCGATCTCGGATCGGGACAGCGCCCCCGACTGATGGAGGTGGCGGAGCACCAGGCTGAGGTTGTGACGGCGGACGGACTCCGGCGAGGCCATGGGGCTCATCGGGACCGGACCCCTCTTAGGTTCGCGATGTCAGGCTCGACGCTGGGCGCCGCGGCGCGAGAGGACGTCGATGGTGCCTGCCGCCAGCAGCACCAGAGCGACAACGACGTCGATCCATTCGGACGTGACCCCGATCAGGATGAGCCCGTTGTAGATGCCGCCGATCATCAGTCCGCCGAGGAGACCGTGGATCGTCTTTCCCCGGCCGCCGAACAGGCTGGTGCCGCCGATGACCGCGGCAGCCACCGCCAGGAGCACGTAGCTGTTGGCGTCCTTGATGATGTTGGTCGTGATCGACACCTGCCACGACGCGAAGAGCACGCCGGCGATCCCGGCGGTCAGGGCGGCGAGCACGAATCCCCATGTGCGGATGGTGGGCAGGTTGATCCCGGCTCGGCGCGCCGCCTCCGGGTTACCGCCGATCGCGTAGACGTAGCGGCCGAAGCGGGTGCGCTGCAGGAGGATGGTCCAGGTGACGAGCACCGCCAGGACGATCGGAATGATGAAGGGCAGCCCGACGATGGTCCCGAAATGGGCACGGTTCACGTTGCAGACAGCGACGACGATGATCCCCGCCACCGCCCCGACGACGATCTTCAAGGCGGTGAGGCTTGCCGGCGGCGCCACCAGGCCGGAGCGGCGCCGGCGGGAATCTGCGAACCACACGGCGCTGCCGGCGACCACTCCCACGACGGCAAGGAGGATCCAGCTGATCGTCGGGTCGAACTTCCCGTAGAAGATGTTGTAGATGGCGACCTCGTTGCCGAACCGGGAGTTCCCGAGACCGACGAGGCTCCCGCCGAGGACGATGATCGCTACCCCCTCGAGCACCAGCAGGCCGCCCAAGGTCACGATGAACGACGGCATCTTGACCCGGGCGACCAGCGTCCCCTGGATCAGGCCGACCGCCGAGCAGATGAGCAGCGCCACGGTGATCGCGAGCCACCACGGCCATCCGAGGCCGGCGGGTTGCACCTCCTCGGCGACCAGGACGGCGCCCAACCCCATGACCAGCCCGACGGAGAGGTCGATCTCGCCGAGCAGCAGGGCGAAGATCTCGGCCATCGCCAGGAGCATGTAGATGGTGCTCTGCTCGAAGAGGTTGACGAGGTTCTGCGGGGACAGGAACTTGCCGTTGGCGATCTGGAAGGCGACAGCGACGACCACGATGCCGAGGAGGACGGGGAGGACGCCGCTGTCGCCACTGCGGACCCGCTGCCCCCAGGCGCGCAGGTACTGGCCCAGGGTTTGGGCCAGGAGTTCCGGCGGCAGGTCCGCGACCGCCTCGCTCGGCGCCACGGCGGTGAGGTCGACGAGCGGCTCGGCAGGGGCCGGCTCGGCGGCCGCGATCGGCGGGTCGTTCTCTCTCCCAGCCATGGCTCAGGCAC
>JBAPWO010000161.1:0-15946 GCA_049283735.1 Candidatus Dormiibacterota bacterium | reverse complement strand
TCATCTTGGTCACGGTCAATCACATATGCCCCAGGTCATCTGAATGCCGGCGAGGTAGAACCCACCCGGATGCAGGGAGGGGGGGCCGCAATTGGGCACCGACCGAGACGACTTGGATGCGCGCCCTCAGCGGGGTGTGAAAGCGTCGACGTCGCGCCCGACGCGGATGGCGTCGAGAAGTTCGCGGATGTCACCCGACTTGGATATGTATGCGGAAACGCCGGCGACCGTCATCGCCCTGCGAATCAGCGTCTTGTCGAACGCGGAGAAAGCGATCAGACGGGCGCCAGGCGCCACGACAAGCATCTCCTTTGCAGCCCTGAGACCGCCGCCGTCGGGCATGTTGACATCGAGGACGACCACGTCCGGCTGCAGCTGACGCACCAGCAGGACGCCGTCATCGACACTGGACGCTACCCCAATCAGCTCGAGGTCGACCTGCTTGTCGATGATCCGTCCGAGAGCCGAGAGTACTTCCCCGCTGTCGTCCACGATGATCACACGTAATCTCGTGCCGTTCATTGCCGCTCACTCTGGACGCCGGCGCCGCTACATACCGCCAGGGGCCGACTTGTCATGAAAACGTCATGCCGCAGGCATCTCAGCGACGGACTCCCCCTTCTGAGGCAGCCATACCTCGATTGCGGTGCCCGCTCCTTCGGCGCTGTCTAGGTGTACCCACCCCCCAAGCGCCTCCGCACGCTCATGCATGGAGCTTAGCCCGAGGTGACCCTGCGGGGACCTCTTGTCGGTTCGAGGCGCGAATCCAGGGCCGTTGTCGCTGATGCGTGCACCGAAGCCGCTGCCCTGATCACCGTTCAGGAACACCGTGACGGACGCGCCGCGCGCGTGCTTGCTTGCATTCGTGAGCGCCTCGCGGATGATGCGGTACAGCGATGTGGCCACGATCGGGGATGGATCCCCAGTGAGCTCATTCGTGAGAACCACCACAAGGTTCTCGTCGTCGTTGAACTCTGAGATCGACTGTTCTACCGCCGCACGCAGGCCGAGTTCGAGGATGTGCGGATGGAGGTCGCTCAGCATCGTCCGCATGCGCACGATCGCTCCCTCGATCGAGGATTCAATCGACGCCGCGGTCGCGTCATCGGTACCGCCGTCCCCGTGTAACAGGAACATTCGCATCTTCGCAGCGATCATCGACTGCAGCATGTCATCGTGGATGATGCCGGCCACGTGCTGCCGCTCCTGCTCTTGAACGGTCACAAGCCGGAGGAGGAGCTTGGTGCGTTCATCGTTGGAGCGGTGGAGGTCCTCGAGGCTCTCTACGAGCGCCCGGGTGCGCTCGTCGACCTTCATATCAAGGTCCTCGTTCTTGCGAGCGACCTGTTCGTTCAGCGAGTGGGTCTCACGGGCAAACAGATACTGCCTTGCCAGCACGACGGTGATGGTGAGGATGAGATCCCATTCCAGCACGCGGCCAAGTGATCCGCCGATGAACTCGGTCACCACAGCTGCGACGCCGGCGGCAGCGACGGTGAGATACGGCAGCATCAGAGCCCAACGCGGTTGCCGGATCGCCTGGTCACCGGTGTGAGCCGACGTGCGGAGCGCGCGCAGCGCGGCGAGGCCGATGAGCGCGTATCCCATCGTCCAGCCGAGATCGGGGAAGTTCACCGACGTGTAGCTCTGGAGGGTCGTGAGGAAGGCGAACGAGCTGTCGGCCACCGCATTGAGCAGGACGCCAAACGCAAGCAGGACGAGCGGCAGTCGCTGTCCGACCTTGAGGCGTGACAGCGTGAGAACCACGATGGTGACCATCGCGATATCGCTGATCGGGTAGGCAAGGCCGACGATCTGCGCAAAGGTGCTTGTTGAGGACGACGCGTACACGGGTCCGAGCACCACGTCCCAGCTGATGAAGAGCAAAGCTCCGGCGATCATCATGCCGTCGAGCGCTGTTCGCAGTCTGGCCTCGATGGTGGTGGCGCCTCCGGGAAGGCGGAGCAGGCCGACGATCGCGAACGGGACCGAAAGCAGGTAGCCAAGATCCGGAAACGACGGAAATAGGGTCGCGGGGTCGAGGTGGAGAAAGACTTCCTGATAGGTCCAGGCCGCCTGGCCGAGACCCCACAGCGACGCGGCGACGCCGATCAGACCCCAAGCTTGTCTGGTGCGACCCCGGCCTCGAAGCGCGGTGATGATGCAGGCGGTTGCCGACAGGAGCGCCGACAAGGTCTCGGAGAAGTCATCGACGACGGTCGTCTGTCGCAGTTCTGGTGCGACGACGAGCATCACGCAGTTGATGGCCCCTACGATGACCACCGCCGCGACGAGCAGACGAAAGGGGCGCCTTCCCATGGGTGGCTTGAGTGTCGCAGCCCGCGACGCTCGGGACCGTGTTGGCGATGAGTCGTTGACGTGACGATCGAGCGCAGTGCTGCGTTCAGGTCACTTGGTTAACGCGTCGCCTCCCGGTCGCAATTTAGCACCTGGATAGGGCATCTCCCGCGGCTCGGGAATGTCACCTCGACGGATGACCTTGGTGGCGGAGAGATTCGCACAGCGCTTACAGACTCGGCAGAACGCAGACTATGCGGCCGCAGTTATCGACTTGGTGATGGCCGACACCAATGATCGTTCGTCGCTGATCACATGACCGTCGCGCAAACGGACGACTCTGTCTGTCCGCGCCGCGAGGTCGAGATCATGGGTGACGATGACGAAGGACACGCCGCGCTCGGAGTTGATCCTGCGCATGAATCCGAGCAGAGCCGTGGCGGTATCGGTATCGACCTCGCCCATCGGCTCGTCACCGAGTACGAGTGTCGGCTCATTGATCAGCGATCGCGCGATTGCCACACGTTGCTGCTCGCCACCTGACATCTGTGTTGGCCGATGGTCGGCGCGCTTGGCGAGCCCCATCTCCTCGAGGTAGGACTCAGCGCGCTTTTGCGCCGTTCCCCTGTTGCCTCCCGAGTACCGTATCGGTAGGAGGATGTTCTCCATCGCCGACAAGGATGGAAGCAGATTGAACTCCTGAAAGATGAAGCCGATGCGTTTGCTGCGCAGTTCAGCACGCTGGCGATCGTTGAGCGTGCTTGCGTCCGTTCCGTCCAGGACGACCGCTCCGCTCGAAGGGCGCATCAGCAAGCCCATGCAATCGAGCATGGTCGTCTTGCCGCTCCCGGAACGTCCGACGATCGCCACGAACTCTCCCTGCTCGATCGTGAGGTTCACCCCATCGAGCGCCTTCACGACGGATTCGCCTCTGCCGTACACCTTGCTGAGTCCCACCGTGGTGATCGTTGCCATCCGCGTACCCCTATTGCGCCCGAAGCGCGGTGACCGGATCCAGTCTCGCGGCGCGCATAGCCGGGATCACCCCGGCGCCGGCGCCTAGCGCGATCGCAAAGATAAGGGCGATCAGCGTCAATCTCGGGGTGATCAGGAAGAGACCACCGCTTGGATCTCCCTGGTTGAGGAGGGCCGTCGCGAGCACCCCGAGGAGAAAGCCGATAACCCCGCCGAGCAGGCCCATCATCGTCGACTCGGCCATGAACTCGGCGAGGATGTTTCGCGTCTTTGCGCCGATCGCCTTCTTGAGTCCGATCTCCTTCGTCCGCTCTGTGACCGACATGATCATCGTATTGACGACCGAGAGACCACCGATGATCAGGGCCAGCAGCGCTGCTGCCGTAGTCATGAAGGTGAAGATGGCGCCGCCGGACTTGAAGCTGCTCACCATCACACTTGGCTTCGTAGCCTTTGCGCCCGGCACCTGATTCGTGATTTGAGTCGCAAGCGAATCCAGGTTCGCGCCGGGCCGACCGTAGGCAATCACGGCAGTGATGAGTTGATACGGATCGACGCTGTTGCGTAGCGCCGCTGGGAGACTCTCCCCGAGCAGCATTTGCGCGTCATGCAGGCTCACATACGCCCCGTTGTCGGGCGCGGTCAGCGTCTGATCGAGGATGCCGATCACCTTGAACGGGTGGTTAACAAAATCGGCCGTTGCATCAGTGGGTCGCACGGGGAGACTGATGGTGTCGCCGACATGCTCTTTGAACTCGGCAGCAAATGTGGACCCGAGGGTGACCTCATACCTTGCAGCGGCAGTAGGAACGGCCCCGCTCGCGAGCGAGATCTTGAACGGTGAGTAGGCAACCGTGGTGGGGTCGTAGTTCATTATGTAATCGGGGATTCCGAAGCTCACGGTCGACACTGATCCTGGCTTCGCGGCCAGACTCACCGACGGTCCCGCGGCCGCCACACCCTTAACCTGCTGAATCCTGTGCAAGGTCTCGAGTGTGAGGGCACCGGCTCCGAAGCCGCCGTTACTCTTGTCGTCTGTCACCTGAATACTGCCGCCGTAATAGGTGATGCCCCCACCGAGCAGGACGTTGAAATGCTCTGCCAGGGAGCCCATCGTGGTGAGCGCGAAGATGCCCATGACGATGCCGCTGACAGTGAGAACCGTGCGCAACTTCCGCCGGAAGAGATTCCGCATCATCTCCATTGCATTGCCCTCAGTGTCGAATGGTGAATAGTCGTCATGCGCCCCATGATGGAGCGGGCAACACCGTTCCGTAGCGACATCGCTAAATGCGCTGCCCGTGCGGTTGGCCAAACGAGCTAGGTGGCATCGGTACTGCCATGCTCGGGGCGCCGGGTGTGTCTTCCCCACCTGGATCGAGGCGGAAGGGCGGGTACTCATCGCGCAGCAGAAGCACATAGACGAGGACCCGCAAGACCCATCGGTTCAATCCCATGACGAGGTCGAAAATGCCACGCGGATAGCGCCCGGTGAACAGCACGGCCATGGCCGCGACGAGCACGAGGATCGTGATCAGCCCCGTGTACGGTGCGACGTACGTGGACGCCCCGTGCACCGCAAAGGCGGTGCCACCGACCAGCACCGCCACAATGAGATAGTGCGGGATAGCGAGGAGCCACCACTTGACCAGCGCGAGCCCTCGAGACAGTCGTTCAGGGTAGGGGACCTCCAGCGTCGCCGGATACTCCGCTGCCGCGCCTAAGGCGAACGGGGGGTAGTGATCCGTGCCGAGCGCGCTATAGCCGTAGAAGCTGACCCGCCACCACCAGCGGAGCACGCCGACGTTGAAGTCGAAGATCGACCGCGGGTACCGCCCGGTGACAAGGATCGCGAAGAAGGCGATCACAGTGAGCACGAACGCCGCAATGAACAGAAACGCCAGGACGACGTAGTGCGGGATGAGGAGGATCCACTTCACCAACCAGAGCCACCGACTTGGGGTCGGATCAAGGCGTCCCTGGATGCGGAGCGGGTAACTCACGCCTGTCGGAGCAAACGGTGGCTGCGGCGCGGTGCCAAAGGAGGGTGACGGAGGGGTTGGCGTAGACGGGGGTGGCGCCACCCAGATTTGCGACCCGCCGCGTTCCCGAGAGCGCAGCATGGTGATGCCTCCGAAGAGGAGAGCGACCGCCAACAGCAAAGCCACCCCGGCGCCAATCAACAACCCAAGCGCCAGCGCGAAGAGAAACGGGGCGGTTGCTCCCACAGACACATTGGCAGCGACGGTCTGCGAGCCGTCCGCATTCATGAGCACGACCGCCCAATGCCCGCTGGCTGGCGTCCACGTCAGTGACTGCGTGCCGCTACCAGAGACATGCGCCCTCCAGAAGGTCTGGGAAGCCGGCGATGCAGGGGCACCGCCACTGTGCGGCAGGTAGTCGGGTCCTCCCGACGTCCCCAGGAATCCCTGAAGTTGGTCATATGCGACCCCGTCGAGGTACTGCCGCACATCGCCGCTTGGCGCGATACCGATGAACAGCGGGTTCGTGGCACCCGTGGTTGCGACGACGCGCACCGAGCCGAGCGCCCCGGTGGGGACATGCCATCCAGGCGCATCCGTCGCGACATTGAGATCGGTCGCCGCAATCGCATACGAGGAGGTCACCAGACGGGTGCTCGGAGACGTCAAGTAGCCGGCGGTATCCCGCTGCGTTCGGTCTGCCCACATCAGCACTCCGCCACCAGCGAGCAGGCCGAGTGCAATCAACGCGACGATGCTGCCGAGGATGATGAGCGTGATACCGCCGGCGCGCGATCCGCCCGCGGGTTTGGTCGTTGCTCCATAGGGTTGGGAACTCATGGCGGCTCTCCCTGGTTCTCGAGGTTCTGCCTCAGAGCGTGGACCTCAACGCGGCCACTTGCCAGGGTCGAAAGTCATGAGGGCATCAGGCCATTTGGAGCGCTGTTGCGTGGCGGATGCGCCGAGTGAGAAGGCGATCGAGTCGGCCCACTCGTCGATGCGATCCCACTTGCGGTAGTCGCCATATGGGGCTCGCACCGCCTTGACCATCATGCGCTCCGAAAGTGACAGCTTCTGCGCATCGAGGTAGCCATCAAACGTGGCATCGCCCCGGACGTTGAGGAGCGTGCGGAACTCCGCGAGTTCGGCAGCCTCGGGTAAGGACTTTGGCCCCACACGCCCACTGCTGAACAGCCACAGCGGTACGCGTTAGAGCAGCGAGTGCCACCCATGCGGCGCGCTTCAGTTTCGTAGCTGGGCGGACAGAGCGTCTGATGGCGTACAGGCTGGTCGCGAACGCTGCAGTCGCGCACGTGAGGCGGATCGTCGGATGTGTGATCAGGTAACCAATGGGGCCGCGCAGATTGCGGCCGACTGGCGTCGCATCGAAGTCGAATACAGATGCAGGCGTGGCACACTCCTCAGGGTTACGGGCTTCACGTCAGATGTTGAAAGCTCCGCAGCGGCGGCGACAGAGCCGTTTGTCACAAGGGCACCTGCGCGAGGCCGATGGGCTTCCGTGTGGCGCCATACTGCGGGTCAGTGCCGCTGCAAACAGCCCGCCACTCTCCGACCAAGGGTTGCGAGAAGGATGCCGGGATGCCGGAAGTCCGCGAAGGGGTGTATTCGTGCGGGCGGCACGATCCGCAGCGTGAGCCGCCATCCCCGGCGCCGGCCGGTGCATGAACGCCGCCACCCGTATCCCGGAGGCCATCGCAGCCGACTTGATATTTGATGAATCCGACAGCGGCGGCGCGAGCCTGGCAGAGACCAATCGTCTCGCCCAGGCGGTAGAGGCCGCGCAGCGCGGCGAGGCACACGGGTGGAACGCTCTGTTCGAGCGCTTTTACCCCGATGTGCATGCCTATGCGCTCGCGCGCCTCGGCGACCTCGCGGCGGCTGAAGATGTGACACAGGAAGTGTTTGTGGCGGCAGTGACGTCGATCAAGACGCTCCGGGACAGGCGGGAGCCCGCGGTACAGGCATGGTTCCTGCACATCTGCCGTTATAAGGTCGTCGACCACATCCGTCGGGGCAGTCGCCAGCGTGGGCTCGCACTCGACGCGACACCCCCGGGCGCAGATCCAGGCGCTATCGCCGAGATGAACATGGAAGCGGACCGAGTTCGCACCGCCATGGGCCACCTCACCGAGGACCAGCGCGACGTCCTGATACGCCGGTTTGTTCTCGATCAATCGCTGGAGGATGTTGCCTCGACGACGAAGCGGACGGTCGGTGCGGTGAAGTCCATGCAACACCGGGCGCTCGAGGCGCTGCGCCGGGCACTCAGCCCGAAGAGGGCGGCATGACCGACTGGATCGATCCGCAGCTCTCCGCCTCGCTCGAAGCCTGGCGGCTGAGCAGCCGCCGCGCGCCCCGCCGCCACGCTCGCGAGCGAGCGCAGGACGCAATGCTCGACGCGATCATCGTCGCCTCCCGGCGACCTCGCGTCCGAAGCTTCTTCGGCCTTCGGCCGCGTTTCGGCCGCGCGGGCGTGATCGCCTCGATGGCGACGATCGTGGCCGCTACGAGCGTTGCCGCGGCGGGATGGGACGCACCGCCAGGATCTGCGCTCTTCGTGGTACGGGAGGCACGCCAGGGCGTCATGCTCAAGCTTCCTGGCACGGATGACGCGACCCTCCACCTCCAATTCGCCGAGTCGAGCCTCGCGGATGCGAGAGAAGGGATCAATCGTGCCCAGAGCCTCGCGGACGCGGGCACGGAGCTCAAGGCCGCATACGTGGCACTTTCCGTCGAGCCGGCGTCGCCATTCTGGTCACGGTACCGACTCGACGAGGCAACCCTTCTCAGCGAGGAATCCGGGATCGAGTCGGAGAGCCCGTCGCCGCTGCCCACCGGCACCCCCCGCCCGACTGAGGGTGACACCCCCCGCTCGGGCGCGAATCCTGCCGAGGGGGATGGGGGCCAGAGTCCGTCCTCGTCGAGCGGTCACGGCAGCTCGTCACCAATCGAAGGAAGCGGGGTCGTTGGAGGTGGCTCTGACCCCTCACCGAGCCTCGGGCAGACCCCGCCGCCGGACGACTGAGGTCAGCGCTCGCGGGCGCGGAGCCGGACGAGCTGGAGCGCGACCCGCGGGCACTCGTTGACCGCGCGCTCCGCCAGGCGAAGCAGGCGCGGGTCCTCGATCGGAACCGAGGACACGACCGGGTAGCCCCACTCATCGAGCCCGACGAGTTCCGGCACGATCTCGGCACAATACCGGGCTCCGTCGCATCGAATCGGGTTCACCCGGAGACGTGGGCCAGTGTCGCTCATCGCCATCCGAACGGAGAGCGAGGAGGCACAGGCAACGGCGTGGCACCCAACCCCGCGCAGGCCTGCCCGCTCACGTGGCGCTCGACATCGGCTGCGAAAGTATCGAGAGCGGTGCGGAGGTTGTTGACCGCGCCGTCGGGATGGTTGCAGGCTCCGCGACCCACGATCTGGTCCGACCAGCGACGGATTCGGGTCAGGTCGCCGCGATCGGCGTCGCCCGCGGCCAGCCGCGACATGGCCTCGGCGACGGCGCGAAGCCCGAAGACACACGGCCCGCATTGGCCGGCGCTCTCGCGGGCGAGGTAGCTCACGATCCTCGCCGACTCGCCGACGCCGCACCCGTCGCTGCCGAGCATGCCGATCACGCCGCATCCGACCGAGACGTGCTCCGGGCAGAGCGTCGCCGCAGCCCCGCGCTCCGACCCAAGCCACGTACCGAAGTACCCACCGATCAGGAGTCCCGCCGGCGCCGAGAGCACACCTCCGGCGGCGCCGACCACACTCAGCAGTGACGATCCGAGGTCGACCTCGTAGACACCCGGCCGCGCAATGTTGCCGGCCAGCGTCACCAGCCCCGTACCCGGAGCTGCGGCGGTACCGCGCTCGCGAAACCAGGCATCGCCGTGCCTCGCGATCAGCGCGACGTGAGCGATCGTCTCGGCGTTCTGTACAAGGGTGGGGCGTCCGAGCACACCGCGCTCCGACGGATGCTGCGGACTGAACGACGGCTTCGCCGGTCCTCCGTTGACACGACGCACGACCGCCGAAGACTCGCCGGCGACGTACCGATGCTGCGTGCGGATGATCCGGATATGCGGCTCCTTGACTCCGTCGCGCCTGCGCTCGCCAAGGGCTTGCCGCAGCGCCCGCGTTGCGCGCCGGGCCGGACGCGAGACATAGATGACGACATCATCGGCGCCCACCGCCTCGGCGGTGATCAGCGCACCGTCAATGAGGAGGTGCGACCGCTTCTCCGCCAGGAGTTTGTCCTTCGCCGAGAGGGGTTCTCCTTCGGATGCATTCACGACGACCACCGACGGCCCCCGCTCGAGCGCGAGCCGGCTCACACCGCGCCACTTGCGGTGTGTCGGAAACCATGCGCCACCACGACCGCGCAGGCCGCTGCGCTCGATGACATCCAGAAGCCACTCTCCGCCTATCGGGCGCCGGCCCAGTCGCTCCCGGTGCTCTACCAGCGTCTCCGCCCCGGAGTCAAGCCGTGGTCCGGCGAGCAGGCGTGGAGTGCCACCGGCAGCTTCGACTCGGAGCGGCGGTGCATCCGGCGGAGTGAGAACCTCGGTCGCGGTCACCCCAGGGGTCCCGAGGTGACCAGACGCCCCGTGATCGACGGTCCAGTCCCGAACATGGTGATGACCAGGCGCGTGCCCTTGCAGACGGCATAAACCGAAACTCCCACGCGGGCCGGCACATTTGCGCAGACGGTCACGGCGTTGCGAGCGACGGTCAGTTGCGGCAACGTTTCCGCGGGTCCGGCAGGCATGATCACCATCGTCAACGCCGTGTCCACGGTGTCCCGTAATCCGATGTCGACGCCGCTCGATGTTTTCGTCACCGTGCCGATCAGGGCGTCGGAGAACCCGTGCGTGGCAGAACGGATCGGTGGCGCGCTCGGCTTCGAGGCGAGGATTGACGCCGGTGTACCGGCGGTCACGGCCCACCCCGGACGGAGCGGACCGGCCACGCTCCAGGCGCAGATCGCGTACGTCGCCATCACCGCGACCACCCCGCTTGCGAGGCGCACCGGCAGGGTGCGCAGCCGTCCGACCAGCAGGCGCTGCCCCAGGCTGACGAGCACCGCTGCCATGCATGCGGCGGTGAGGCCGAGCATCCACGGTTCCTGGGAGTCGGAGCCCGTTCCGAGCCCATGCACCACCGCCAGCGGCCACGACGCATACGCGGCCCAGTGGATGATCCGCCAGACGCGGGGCCCGATCCGCCCGCGTAGGAGGCTGGTCACCGTGACCACGAGCAGCACCTCGGCGGCGAGGACGCCGAGGCCGAGCCAGAAGGTTCGATACGCGCCGCTGAACGGAACGACCGCATCGGCGGGCCGAATCCCGGCGAACGGGTCGAGAACCGATGTCGCGATGTGCACCGCCAGGAGCAGGATCGTGAAGAGCGCGAAGTTGCGATGAAGTGCCGCGATCACGAAGCGCGGTGAGCGCCCACCCGTGACCCGGAGCGACGTTGAGACCCCAAGGATCACCACCCCGGTCAGACAGACGAGCGTCATCACGCCGGCGCCGCGCGTGGCAAACCACAGCGGGCTGGGGTTGGTTGAAAACGACGCGAGCATCAAGCCCGGCCCCGATGTCAGACCGGCCAACGTCCTACCCTCACGATCGAGCCATCACGCCTGACAAGCCGTGCTGGCACGCCAAGGCTGTCGAGCCACGAGGGCGCACCTTCTCCCAGCACGATCGAGGCGGTCGCAGCAGCGTTGGCCTGAGTACACGACGCCGCAGCGACGCTGGCCATCGCCCACGGAGAGTCCGACGGGAGTCCCGTTGCGGGATCGAGGATGTGGTGCAGGACCTCTCCGCCACGGCGCCATGTCCTTGTGCTGGTGCCAGAGGTGGCGATACCGCCGTCGAACACGTGGATGTCCTGCCACTCCGCCGAGTCGGTCGCTTCGGCGACCCTGATGCACCACCCGTCCTTGGGACCCGGCCCGGACACCGCCACGTCGCCGCCACACGACACCAGCACCCCGGAGCCGGCTCGCGCCGCCGCGGCGATCGCAGCGCGGTCGGCGGCCCAGGCCTTGCCGATCGCACCAAGGTCGATCGACGCGCCCTCCGGGAGAGTCACCGTACGGTGGACCCGATCGTGCTCGATGCTCGCCCATCCTGGCGCTGCGCGGATCTGGAGATCGATCGCGGGACCGTCCACGGGCAGGTCGACAAAGCTCACCGTATAGCCGATGCGCTCCATGAGCCCACCGACGGTCGGATCGACCAGCCCGTCTGTGGCCGCGGCGGCCGAAAGGGCGTTGCCGATGACGTCGTCGAGTAGTTCCGAGACGGGAACCGGCCCGCACCCTGCCGAGCTGTTGAGCATCGAGATCTCCGACTCCGCTCGAAACCGAGAGCATGCCCGGTCGACCGCGTCGATCACCGCGCGCGCGGCGGCGGTCGCCGCCGCCAGTGCGTCAGGGTCGTCCACCACCACGACGTTCAAGGTGCCCATCGCGCGGAATCCACGAGAGGTCAACACGGACGCGTTGGCGTCGAGTGACATGCCGGTGGGGGCGGGGGCGGAGGCGGTGGCGATGAACCCGTCGCGACGCCGCGGGGCGCTGCGCGAGGCGGGGAGATCCCATTCGACCCCCGGTGCGACGCTTCTGCCGAAGCCGGAACGTGGACAACTTTGATGATCACGGCCGGCGACGGTGGTGTCGATTGGATCGGAGCTGCTTCGGGAGGAATCGACGGCACGCGCTCGAGCGGCGCGCTCGTCGCGGCAGCAAAACCCGCTGCGCTGACCGCCGACAGGGCTCCGGTGACCGCTACGACGCCAGAGACGCCTCCGATCGTCCATGACGCGACTCGCTTCAAAGCCTTGTCGCGGTCGTCGGGTCGATACTGCGCCACCTCAGTTGTCTCCACCACCGCCGCCGCCACCACCGCTGCAACTGTCATCGCACCACGGTGCCGGGGCGGCGGTGGCGGTCGGCCTGGGTGTCGCCGTCGAGCTGGGGCCTCCTGTCGAGTAACCAGACCCGGGCCGTGCAGTTGGCGCGGGGTCGGTGATCACGATGGTTTCACGGACGGTCGGAGGCTTTGTCGGAGGCGGATAGAGGCTGTCGGCCCGAAGCGGGGCACCCGGGAGCTGGGCGGCGACGGTGTGCTGAGCAGCGGCGCCGAGCGCCGCGAAGGGGCCGATGTGGCCTGCGGCACCGACGCCGGTGACGACGCCGGCCAGCCCAACGAGTACGACCGTCGAGAAGACCCGCGAGCGAGCATGACCGCGCAAGATGTCCTCCAGGTTGCGAGCGCCACTACGGCGCCTGATCCATGCCACTAAGTCGCGCGAGATCCGAGGTTGGATACGGTCTGCCGGCATCGTTATGGTTTCTTGACGACGATCGAGCCTCCCGCAACTGAGACGGCACTCGATCTTGTGCCGGCTGTCGCGGCGCCGCGTCGACTGATGTCTCAGCGAACTCCGAGCATTCGTCAAGGTTGTCGCCAGCCGCCGATGGGACGCTGATGTCACTCAACACGCAACTTCCGGAGAGCTAACATGTCGCCTCTACCGCCACATCAGGATCGTGTCGAGCGACGAGATCGCGCCCTGGCTCTGCGCCGCAAGATCAAGGGGGTCGCCGGCGCTGGGGGTGTCGCAGGGGTCGGCCTTGTCGGCTATTTTGTGGCCGTCGGCGCGCCGGCAAAGACGGCGATCCCGGCAGTGTCGGCTGTGCGAACGGTGACGACGGTCATCACAACCGGTGACGACGGGGTCATCTCAAAGACGACGACCACCACGCTTTCGCCAGGAACAGCGACCGCGGGCACTGCGGCCAGCGCTGTCACCGTTTCGGGCGGCTCTGCAGTTGTCAAGAAGCCCTGAACGAGCGCGGTGACGGTACTCAGGGACAGTGCAGAAGAGAGCCGCCGCTGGCGGGTAGTGGACCCGATGCGGCGACTCTCCAAGAGGGGGCTTTCACAGCTTGCGCTGTGCACCCTTTCGAGAGGATGAAGTCGGTCTCGACCTGGTGCTCAGCGCAGACGTCGGATGAGCAGGGCGAAACCGAGAACCACAAGAGCAACCGGCCAGACGTATCGCGCGCTCGCCCAGTCGAGCACTCCGAGGGTGGCGAGAAGAAGCCACAGTCCCAGGACGATGAGGGCGAGGCCAAGAATCGGCACACCGCGCTCGTGCCGATACCCAGCTTTTCGCGCTGCCCGCGAGGCTGACGCCTGGTCAACGCTCGACGGATAGGTCGGGGGTGGCGGTGGAGGCGGCCATGCGCCCGCCACCGAGCTGCCGAACTCGCGCCCGACGTCCTTCAATTCGGTCGCCATGGTGCGGACTCCCTCACCGATGCCTGCTCCGCCGGTCGCGACGGTTGATCCAGCTGTCGGCATCACAATCCAAAGAATCAGATACGCGAGCACTCCTGCGCCACCGGCTGCGGTGAGGATCACGAAGACGATTCGAACCACGACGGGATCCATGTCGAAGTAGCTGCCGAGGCGGTGACACACGCCCGCGATGACTCGGTCTTCGGGCCGTTCCAGGCGGCGTTGGGTTTGTTCGGACATGACCTTCCTCCGATGGCGACAACGAGATCACTGGATTCAGTATCTCCGCACAGACGCTCTGTTCTCCAGTGCTCAAGGGCATCCAAGTCCGGGGTCGAATGTCATCGGCATCCTGGCATCAACGGCGGCCGAGGACGCGTTGCGACCAATGCGGAGACGGTTGCGCCATCGGTCAGTGGATCGCGTGCGGCGATCCTTGGCGCTCGGCTCGACCAGAGACCTGTGCAAGACGCACCCAAATGGCGACGCCGATGATGAGAACACCAATCGCCATATATGCTGCCTGCAGCCACGCGAAGCCGATCACGCTCCACTCAACGATCTCGTAGACCATGATCGCTGCCCCCGCGACTACTGATGCTGGAACGCCGACACTCAGCTTCAGGTGAACGAGCCATGCCGCGAGCAAGGCCGTGCCGCCGACCGCGCCGACGAGCAGAATTGCCGGGACCGTGTAGTCACTGAACGGACTGCCCGCGAGTGAGCTCAGCGGCATCTTGATCCATCCCGTGAGCAAGGCGACGCCGCCGGCGACTGCGGTGACGCCGAGAAACAGGTTCAGGTCGAGGAGCACGGTGCGGCGCATTCCACGATTCATGATCAAACCTCGTTACCACGGTATTCATTCATAAATCAAGGCTCGCACCCCCCTGTGCGCTTAACAAGGGCCGAAGGTCATCATCCCCGGTCGAAACGTCGCCCTCGGTTGGTAGCGTGGACCCTGCCGGAGCATTGCGAGCGTGATGAGCAACTGGCGCAAGCCAGGAAGTCATGTGCCCTAGGTCCTTCCCGGCGTAGGACCTCTTCCTCTTGTGGCCATCGCAACAAGCGGCGAAGGTGATGTGAGCAGGCTGGACTGCCAGCTCGGCCACACTGGATCGTGAGAAGTTGGAATGACAAGGGTCGGCACGGCCGCAATGACGCGGCGCCCGATGCCCAGACCTCGGAGGCTGAAACTCGTCGCGGGCTTGGGCGCGATGCTCATCGCCACCGTGTTCACCGGGTGCAGCAGTCAGCCGGCAAACGCGCCGCCCGGCTCGCCCACATCAACGACGTCCGCCGGCACTGGCCCCGGCTCCGCTGCCGCCGACCTGCAGAACGCTTTTGTCGGAGTGGTGGACAGGGTGCGTCCCTCGATCGTGCAGATTCAAACCAACCTCGGTCTGGGCTCTGGAGTCGTCTTCAACGACAACGGTGATGTGGTGACCAACAACCATGTCGTCTCCGGGGCGTCGACCATCGAGGTCACCACTGCGGAGGGCAAGACGCAGGCCGCTTCGCTGGTGGGCACCTTCGCCGCCGGCGACCTCGCGGTCATCCATTTCGCGGGGCACCTCGACCCTGCCGCATTCGCGGACTCCGCCACTCTGAAGGTCGGCATGATCGTGCTCGCCATCGGTAACCCGCTCGGGCTTCAGAGCAGCGTGACTGAGGGAATCGTCAGCGCCGTCGACCGGACGGTCTCCGAACCTGGTGGCATCACACTTCCCGACACCATCCAGACGAGTGCGGCAATCAACCCGGGCAACAGCGGAGGCGCGCTGGTCAACCTCGCTGGGCAGGTCGTCGGGATCCCAACGCTTACGGCCGGCGATCCGACCCTGGGCGCCGCTGCAAACGGCATCGGTTTCGCCATTCCGGCCAACACGGTCAAAGACATCACGAGCCAGATCATTACCAATGGCCATGTCGTGAATTCACATCGCGCGGACCTCGGAGTCCGCGCGAGCACGGTCGTCGACAGTACGAACACTCCGGTCGGCGCCCTGATTACCGCAGTAATGGCCGGCGGCTCAGCGGCAGCGGCTGGGCTGACAACCGGAGACGTCATCGTTCAGTTCGCGAGCGTGCGGATTCGAACGACGACAGACCTCGCAGTGGCGCTCGCTGATAGCCGACCGGGTCAGGTGATCTCGCTCACCGTGATCACGGCCCCCGGAGCCGAGCGAGTCGCCTCGGCGACCGTGGGTGAGCTCCCGGCTGGCTAGGGAAGGGCACCTTTCACGGTCATGGCGCTCGAACGGCGTGCACGCCGATGCAGCCCAACTGTGACGCCGGCGCTGATGCGCAAGGCAAGCGCTAATACGACGATGGCCAGCGCGGTGATTGCGGCGGCCTCGAGCCACT
>JBAPWO010000160.1:0-3982 GCA_049283735.1 Candidatus Dormiibacterota bacterium | reverse complement strand
GCGCGCACGAACCCGGTGATGATCCGCGCCCAGTCGCGCCGGTACAGGAACAGCAGGGCTGCGGCGGTCCCGAGGTGCAGGATCGCGAGCACCGGCACGAACGCCGGGCTGGTCTCGCGGAAGCTGAGCCCGATCAGCGGGGGAACCACCACCGCGTGGCCGAGCGACGACACGGGAAAGAGTTCGGTGACTCCCTGGAGCGCGGCGAGGAAGAGGATCAGTCCGGCGCTCAACACTGGGCAGAGCCTACCAGCCGCCCGCGCGTAGGCTGATGCGATGACCTCCACTCCGATACCGTCCGCCGCTCCCGTCAACCGTCAATGGCGCCTCGCCGCGCGTCCCGCGGGGCTGCCGGTGTCGACCGACTGGGAATTCACCACTGCCCCGGTCTCCGATCCCGTGGACGGTGAGTTTCTGGTTCGAGTCCTCTACATCTCGCTCGACCCGGCCATGCGTGGATGGATGAACGACCGCCGGTCCTATGTGCCGCCGGTCGGCATCGGCGAGGTGATGCGGGCGGGTGGCCTGGGCCGGGTGGTGGCATCGCGCCATGCCGACTTCAAAGCGGGCGACCACGTGACCGGGACGTTCGGCGTCCAGGACTACGCGATCAGTGATGGCAGAGGGGTCGTGCGGGTGGCGATCGACGCGGCGCCGCTGCCCCAGTACCTGAGCGTGCTGGGGATACCGGGCATGACCGCGTACTTCGGTCTGCTCGAGGTCGGGCGGCCGGTCGCGGGTGAAACGGTGGTGGTTTCAGCGGCGGCGGGTGCGGTCGGCCAGCTGGTCGGGCAGATCGCGAAGATCAAGGGCTGCCGCGTCGTGGGGATCGCCGGCGGGGCGGAGAAATGCCGGGTCATCGTCGACGAGCTCCGCTTCGACGCGGCGATCGACTACAAGAGCGAGGACGTCCGGGCGAGGCTCCGCGAGCTCTGTCCGGACCGAGTGGACGTCTACTTCGACAATGTCGGCGGCGAGATTCTCGACACCGTCCTCACCAGGCTCGCACGCCATGCACGCGTGGTCATCTGCGGCTCGATATCGCAATACAACAACCATGGACCCGCTCGAGGGCCGGCGAATTACATGACCCTGCTCGTCGACCGCGCGCGGATGGAGGGATTCGTGGTCTTCGACTACGCCAAACGCTACGCGGAAGCGACCCGGGAACTGTCCGGCTGGCTCGCCGGCGGACAGCTGAAATCGGTCGAGCACGTGGTCAGAGGGATGGAGCACTTCCCCGAGACCTTGCTCCACCTCTACAGCGGCGCGAACTTCGGGAAGTTGATCCTCAGCGTCGCCGACGACGAGGCCGGTTAGGCCGCGACCCGCGCAGCGGCTCTACCCGGGCCGGTCTGGAAGAGGCGCGCGATGTCGCTCGGGGAGACGATCCCGACGAGGGTTCCTCCGTCGTAGACCATCGCCCGGCCGTCGGAGGCCGTGCCCATGCGCTTGAGAAGATCGGTGATGCGCTCGTCCTGACGGGCGGTCGGCACGCGATCGGCCGGAATGGCGATGTCGATGGCGCGCCGCTTGCTGCGCTGCTGTGCGGGGATCTGCTTGATGCCGCGCATCGTGACCAGGCCGTCGATGCGGCCGTCGATGCTGTGGGTCGGAAACGACGTGAACTCGTGACCCATGACGTACTGGTCGACGAGCAGCTCGACGGTGATCCATGAGGGGACGATCACCGGGTTCTTCGACATCACATCGCCGACGAGCACGCCTTCGAGCGCGTGACGTGCCTGCTCGCCATGGGCCTCGCCGCGCGCGGCGGTGTCCAGGAACCAGCCGATGAGCATCAGCCACAGCCCGTTGACCGGATTGACGAAGAAGAAGTCGAGCACGCCTATACCGATCAGCACGACAGCGAAGAAGCGTCCCAGCCGAGCGGCGGCGACGGTGGCGGTCATCCGATTGTTGGTTCGGGTCCACAGGAAGCCTCGAAGGATCCGGCCACCATCGAGGGGGAACGCCGGAATGAGGTTGAAGACGAGCAGGAGCACGTTGACCGCAGCCAGCCACACGGCAACGACGACGACCAGCTGTGGCGCCCCAACCTGCACGAGGAGCCACGACGATCCGACGAAGAATCCCGCCAGCACCAGCGTGACCGCCGGGCCGATCGCGGCGACCAGCATCTCCGTCCTGCCGGTCATCCAGTCGCTGCTCATCTGAGCGACCCCGCCGAAGAGCCAGAGCCTGATGCCCTCGACGGCAATGCCGCGCCGGCGGGCGAGGAGCGCGTGGCCGAGTTCGTGGGCGGTGAGTGATGCGATCAACAGCAGTGCCGCGATGGCGCCGACGACCCAGGCGAGCCAGACGGGTGTCCCGGGCACCGATGTGGGCACCGTACCGGCCACTCCCCAGGCGAGCAGAGCGCCGATCACGAGGACACTCCAGTCCGCCGAGACCCTGATCCCGGCGATACGGGCGATCGGGACGCCGCCTCTGTTCACCCTCTTATCGTGCTCCCCGGGGCTTTCATCTGTGTGAACGTACCCAGCGCTGCACAGGGCTACGCCACGGCTGGGCGTGGAGCCCGCCGATCCCGCGGCCGGCGAGCCCGGGGCGGGCGGCACCCGCGACCAGAGCGCACCAGGTGGCGGCGGTGAGCAGCAGCACCCAAGGCGTCGCCCTGCCGGGGAGGCCGACGTCGTTCTGCGCCAGGTCGCCGATCGTGGCGAGGGAGAGCAGGAGCCAGGCGGCGAGCACCCCGAGCGTGGCAGCCCCCGGCCACGGACGCTCGCTTGGTCGGCCAGCCAGCCAGGCGACGCCGGCCACGAGCACCGGAGCCATGAGAGTCAGGTCGTGACCGAGCAGGTGGGGCGATGCGAAGAGTGAGAGCGCGACCGCTCCACAGAGCGACGGCTCGAAGAGGTCCTGACGCCGGTGGGCGACCGAGCCCAGCCATCCCGCGATCACCGCCGCGGCGATCCCGGCGGCGACGGCCAGCAGGAACACGCCGGGGGCATGGCCGAGGAGCGAGCCGAAGAGGCCACTGGTTCCCTGCATCTGCGCAGTCGGAGAGTTGCTCGGCGTGGCGATCGCAGTGACGAATGCGCCGAGGGTCTGCGGCCCCGCGCCGATCACCCCGACAGCGAGGCTGACGGCCGCGCCGACGAGCGCCCCGCCGACAGCGCGCCAGTCCCGCCGACCGATCATGTACGCGGCGACGCCGATCACCAGTTGCGGTTTGGCGACCGCGGACGTGAATCCCAGGATGAATCCAGCGGATCCGGGTCGATCTCGCCGCCAGAGCGCGTAAGCGCCGGCAAGACCGAGGACCGAGACACCGTCCCACTGGCCCTCCAGGAGCAGCAGCCCCGTGCCGAAGCCGGCGAGGGCGACCAGGACGACGGCGGCTCGAGAAAGCTTCGGGAATCCCACCGGCCAGGGCGACGAGCGGGCCACCAGCACGAGTGAGAGCGACATCAGCGCGAGCTGGAGCAACGACCAGGCGCGCCAGGCGGCGCCGGCGCCGAGCAGCGTGAACGGCAGGGCGATCACCGCTGCGGCGGGCGGGTTCTCGAACGGGATGTTGTCGTGGCCGATCGGGGCCCCACTCTCGACCAGCGCTTGCCGCGCTGCCGCCGCGTCGTAGATCTGCGCAGGGTGACCCGAGCGGATCAGGGTTGACGCGACGTACGTCCCGGCAAAATCGCTGGTGGGAGCGAGCGACCCGGGCACGACCGCCCAGACCTGAACGTAGTGAGCCAGGACGACCGACGCGACGGCGACCAGCACGGCGGCGAACCAGCGTGGGCGTTGAGACAAGGCGCTGCCCACTCTATGGCCACACCGCCCACGGCACCGTCAAGCCGGCGTCACAGGGCCCTCGCGAATACCTCGAGGTCGGCATCGGAGAACAGCGCGAACGCGATCTCACGGAGGCTCGTGCCCTGGACCTCGAGCGCCGCCGCCGCGGCGCCGATCGCGATCGGCGCGGCAAGCCGAATGGGGAATCCATAGATCCCGGTGC
>JBAPWO010000159.1:0-2218 GCA_049283735.1 Candidatus Dormiibacterota bacterium | reverse complement strand
CTCGCGGCATCTACCCGCCGATCCTTGCCGACCAGGGCCTGCGTGCGGCGCTCGAATCACAAGCACGCAAGGCGACCGTCCCCGTAACGGTGGAGGCCGGCGCGCTCGAACGGTATGCACCGAACGTCGAAGCGACCGTGTACTTCTGCGTGTTCTGCAGCGCTTCGAGCACACAGAAGTAGACGGTCGCTTCGACGTTCGGTGCGTACCGTTCGAGTGCGCCGGACTCCACCGTGACGGGGACGGTCGCCTTGCGTGCCTGTGATTCGAGAGCCGCGCGCAGGCCCTGGTCGGCAAGGATCGGCGGGTAGATGCCGCGAGCCAGGTCACGCAATGCCTCGATCGCCTCGTCCACGTCCGTCTTCAGCTGTTGCAGGGTGGACCGCGCCTGATCGATGTCTTTCTGGAGAAGCAGCTCCGCAAGTCCGAGCTTCACCTTCAACGCCACGAGGTGCTGCTGCGCTCCATCGTGCAGATTGCGCTCCAGGCGTCGCCGCTCCATATCCTGGGCGGTGACCAGGCGCTGGCGCGATGCGCGCAGGTCTTCAAGTCGCTCGAGCAACTCCGCGGTGAGGCCGACATTCCTGAGGACGAGGCCGGCCTGGAGAGCCAGGTCGTCGAGGAGCTTCTGCTCGATCGGCGTCACCGGTTCGCCCCGGCGCTTGGTGATCGTCAGGGCGCCGAGCAGGTCGCCCTGGTGCAGCACCGGCGCGCTGGTGTCGGCGCCAGGGATGAGCGGCAAGTTTGTTCCGGTGATCGCCACCGCGTGCAACGCATCCACGGCCCGAGGAGACGTCGCCTGGGGGCGCAGCTGCGCACCTGTTCGGAGCCACACTGTCGCCGTCGCCGCGCCGGTGCCCTCGCACAGGACCCTGGCCATGCGCGGCAGCACATCGTCGGCAGCGTAGGTCTCGGCGACCTGCCCCGAGAACCTGCTCAGCACCTCATATGGCGTGGCCCGTTTTCCGTAGACGAGCCTGTTGACGACGCGCTGCAGACGCGCGCGTATCGGCTGAAAACCCACCGCCACGATCGCCGTCGCCAGGATGGAGAGCCCAAGGTTGGGCTTGCCTCCGCTGCCGATCAGGGCGCCGATGCCCACCGCGATCGCCACGTAGACCCCGGTGATCAGGGCCGCAAGCGAGCCGTACACGAGCGTGCGGCTGATGACGACGTCGATGTCGTAGAGGTGGTACTTGAAGACCGCGACGGCGGCGCTGACCGGGAGCGCGCAGAGCCCGAGGATGACCAGGAAGCTGCCGGCCTGCGCGAGGCCCGTCGACGGGCCCATGGTGAACACGCTCACCTCGTACACCCCGAGACCGATGGCGCTGAGCGCTGCCGCGTACATGAACCACTTCAGCTGCTGGCGCCGCTCGCCGTGTGACCTGCGCGTGTTGGTGATCAAGCCCGCAGCCGCGACCACCAGGGTGGCCAGAAGAAACGGAAACAGCGCGAGGAAGGCGGCCCCGAACGGGTTGCCCGACACCCCGTTGACCTTGCTCATCGCACTCAGCTGGCCGTCGAGACCGATGCTGACCGGTGCGCCGATGATGGTCGTCATCGCGAACAGCCCCAATGCGCAGACGAATGCCGCATCAACGGCGATGCATGCCCACAGCACGGCGCGCCAACCACGAGACACGAGGCGCCCATCCGGGAAGAGCAGCAACCCCACGGCAAGGAGCGAGAGGGCGGCGCTCCACAACGTGGTCCCCAGCCATGCCGCCACCGGGCCGAGGGGCAGATTGGCATGGCCGGCGCGATACACCAGCAGCGCGTAGAGCCCTGCGTCGGCGAGGGTGATTGCCAGCACCGCGACGGCCAGCATGAGCCAGCCCACCGGATTGCCTGGATAGCGTCGTGCGATCAGGAAGCCCATCGCCGCAAACACGAGCGCGGACGCGCAGGCGCCACCGGGAAACCCGAAGAGGCGGGGGTGCACGTTGGCGACGAGCAGGAACAGCGGGACATATGCCGCCGACAGCACCACCACAAGGGCGACCACGACGGCAGCGACCGTCGTGGCGGCCGGGCTGCGTGATCCAGCTCGGGCCAAGTCGGTGCTCCCAGTGCCGCCAGGATCGCTCATGCCCGGCATTGTGGGCGGGTCCTCAACCGTCTGAAAGGGTGGATGCCTCACCGTTCGCGTGTGGCTGGCACCCCTCCCAGACGAAAGGGGCCGCCATGTGTTTGGCCTGGTTCACGATGCAGTACG
>JBAPWO010000158.1:0-8875 GCA_049283735.1 Candidatus Dormiibacterota bacterium | reverse complement strand
ACCTCGCCGTGCTGGTAGGGCGACATCGTGCCCGGATCGACGTTGAGATAGGGGTCGAGCTTCTGCATCCCGACGTGCAGGCCACGCGCTTTGAGGATCGTGCCGATCGAGGCGGCGGTGATTCCCTTGCCGAGTGAGGAGACGACTCCGCCTGTCACGAACACGAACTTCGCCATGCGCAGAGCCTCCCGGGGTGGTTTGAGCGATTGTATCAGCAGGTTGCTCCGGCAGCGTACCGATGTTCGAAGATCACGATCCTCCGGCTCTCGCCTCGAGGAAGACCACCCGGGTCTCGTCACTTTCGCCCGTCGATCCGGTGAGCACGAGACGTGGTTGCGCCTCCCACGCTCCGTCGGCGAGTCCCATCTCCTGGGCGAACTTGCCGACCGGGTCGTACTCGCCACCGTCACCGGCGCCGAAGCGTGCGGGCACGACGATGCTCGGCTCCACCGCGTTGACGAGCTTGGCCGCCTCAATGGCTCCGAGGGCGTCGCCGCCGCCGACCGGGATGACCAGGACATCGACATGGCCCAGGCTGTCGATCTCATCCTCGGTGAGCTGGCGGCGCAGTCGCCCGGCCGCCACCACCCGCACGTCATCGACCGCGACGCGCATGACCGTGGTCTCGCCGGCGGCCAGCCCGAGGATGCTGACGCCGCCGATCTCGAACTCGCCCGGCCCGCAGACCTCCTGGAGCTCACCGTCGCGATGGCGGAGGGTTGCCGGATCGGTGGTCCCCTCGGTGCGGACGATGATGCCGAGCGTGCCCTTGGCCAGGCCCGGGAGCGCCGTCTGGGGTGGATCGATGACCACGGTCATCTCCCTTCCCCGAAGCCGGATGCACGAATGGCCGTGATAGGTCAGTTCCATCAGAGTCCAGTGTGCCGTCTCGGGCGCATCAGCCGCTTCCGACGGTGAGCTCGATGGTCCTGGATGCCCCGTTCCGGTAGACGGTCAGCGCCACCTGCTGCCCCGGGGCGAGGCCGAGCACGGTCGGGTCGAACGGGTGGTCGGCATCGAGCCGCGTGCTCCCGACCGCGGTCACCACGTCCCCGGGAAGCAGACCGGCCGCCGCGGCCGGGCCACCGGCGGTCACCGAGAGGATCAGCGAGCCCACCGGCGCTCCCGCCGCCGCCGCGGTCGCGGGGTCGATCGTCTGGGACTGGACGCCCAGCGCGGGCGCCGCCGCGCTCGGACCCCCGCCGGTGGCCGCGACCACGAGGGAGGCCGCCGAGGTCATCGAGAGCGCGACCACACCCGGAGCCGCGTTCCCCGCGTTCACGACCACGCCGATCACGTTGCCGTTGCCGTCGAGGAGCGGCGCCCCGTCCTGGCGTGGATCCGGCGTCGCGTCGACGGTGAGCACGTCATGCAGGATCGGCTCGGTGTCCGCCAGGCTGATCGTGATGCCGACCGAGCTCACCGTCCCCGTGGCCAGCGTCACCGGCGAGAACGGCGTGTGCCCCACGGCGATCGCCAGGTCGCCGACCCGGGGCGTCACGGTCGCGAAGGTCAGTGGGGTCAGGCCCTGCGCTCCGATAGCCTGGAGCAGGACCACGCCGTGGGTCGGATCAGCCCGGACGATCTCGGCCGGGTAGCCGCGCCCGTCGGCGGTGGCGATCCGGAGGGGGGCCGCACCGTGGATGGCATGGATGCTCGACACCACCAGGCCGCTCGCCGAGACCACGAAGCCGTCGACGATCCCGGCGGATCCTGAGAGCAGCGACCCCGGGGTCACCGGTTGGGTGACCACCTCGACCACCGAAGCCGACTTGGCCTGGGCGATCGAGCCTGCTGTGAGCCCGCCACCGCTGCCGCCCGACCCTCCGACGATGGTCTGCTGGGTGACCCGCTCGACCGGGCCGAACCGCGCGTAGATCCCCCAGGCGGCGAGGCCGCCGCCGACCAGGCCGATCACCGCGCTCAGCACGACCGCTGCGATGAGCCGGTCGCGCGGCCGGGCCGCCGTGGTCATTCGGCGGGTGCCGCCGCCCGCTGTCTCAGGTAGCGAACGATGCCGGCTGCATTGCTGTGCACGCCGTTGAGCACCTCGGCCTTCTCGCGGACACCCTCCGGCAGGGTCTCCGAATCGAGCGCGAAGGCCGCCGCGAGCGCCGCCGCGACGTCGTCGATGCCCGCGTCCGCGGCGTCCTCGATCACCCGCTCGGCGACCTCGACCCAACCGCGGAGCATCGCCTCGGCGTCCGCAAGCGTGGCCTGCGCGTCGGCCACGGGACCGTAGTGGGTGAGCACCATGCGCTCCGGCCGCAATTCCGCGAACCGCCGGAGGCTGTGGACCGCCTGCTCGAGGTCGAAGTCGGGCGGCGGGGTCGCGGGCCGGAGCACCCCGATGTCGGGCAGCAGCACACCCACCGCGTCGCCGACGAGCAGCGTCCCGGTGTGCTCGTCGAGCACCGCGTGGTGGTGCTTGGCATGACCGGGCGAATCGACGAGGACCAGCTGCCGGCCGTTGCCCACATCGACGCGGAAGCCGTCGCCGGCAGCGATGAGACGATCCTCAGGGACGGCGGTCATGCGACCGTACAGCCCGTCGAGGAGCGGCCCGTAGACGCGCGACGCGCTGTCGATGAGCCTGCTCGGGTCGACCAGGTGTCGGGCTCCGCGCTCGTGGACGACCACGGTGGCGGAGGGAAAGTCTTTCGCGAGGTCCCCGACCGCTCCGGCGTGGTCGAGATGGATGTGGGTCACGATGATCCAGCGAAGGTCGAGCGGGCCGAGTCCGAGCGCGTCGAGCGCCGCGTGCACCGCGGGGACGCTGGACTGCGAGCCGGTTTCGACCAGCGCGGGCATCGGCCCCTCGATCAGGAAGCCGGCGGTGAGCTGGTCCATCCCCCCGAGCAGCGTGTCGAGCTGATGGATCCCGGGCGCGATGTCGACCGCGTTGCTCATGGTTTCGGCGGGCTCCCGGCTATGGCGAGGGGGAGGGCGCCTGCTGGGCGAGCAACTTCTGCAGCGCCTGCAGGTCCTGCTGGACCTTGGCCTCGTCGGCGCCGTAGGCGGTGAAGTTGCCCGCCATGAGTGCCGCTTCCGCAGCCGAGTTGTCGACGATGATCTTGTTGTCCAGGGCGATGATCTGCTGCTGGAGTGAGCCACTCGGGGTTGCTGTCGGGCTCGGCGACGCGCCTGGGCTCGGCGACGCGCTCGGCGACGCGCTCGGCGATGGTGACGGTGTCGGCGTCGTCGTCCCGCCGTTGCTCAGCCCCGGAATTGGGGAGGTGGTGCTGAGCAGCGCCTGCAGCGCCGCGTTGAACGACGTGCCCTGCGCGATGCCGGTCTGGGTGCCGACGATCACCTCCTGCAACTGCGGGAATGCGGTGGCGCCGTTGGCCGCCGCGGTCACGTAGAGCGGCCGGACGTAGAGGAATGAGTCGTTGTTGAACGGCAGGATGATCACGTTGCCGAGCGTGACCGTCGAACCGTGCTGGCCCAGCAGGCTGATCTCGGAGCTGATCTGCGGATTGGTGTTGATGTTGTTGTCGAACTGCAGCGGACCAAGGACGTTGTCAGCGTTGTTCAGGCGAACCGAGACGAGCTTGGGGTCGTTGGTGGTGGTGTAGTCGCACTCAGCGGCCATCCAGGCGGTCATGTTGTTCGCCGCCGTGCCTCCCCCGTTGGCTCCCGGAGAAAATGTCTGGAGGAGCACGAACTGCGGGGCGCTCGTCCCGGGAAGGGTCGCCTCGACATAGTATGCGGTGGTCGCCTGGTTGGTCCCGTTGAGACTCTCCTGCGCGATGTTGAAGAGGTCGGATCCCTGGTAGAAGACCGAGGCGCTGTGGATGTGCACCGAGGCAAACGCTTGCGCCTGAGCGTTGAACAGGTCTTCCGGGTAGCGCAGATGCGAGCGAAGGTACGTCGACATGTCGCTGAGCGGAGTGAGCAACCCGGGGTAGATCGCGTTCCAGGCTGCGGTGATCGGCTCGTGCATGTTCACCGCATACAGGGTGATCGCGCAGGTCTTGGCGTCGATCACCGCCTTGACGGCGTTGCGCTGATACGACGTGCCGCTGCTCTGCTGATACGACTCCGGGAAGAGCGACGTCTTGACATATGCGTCGGCGATCCACATCAGATGGCCGGTGCTGGGGTCGACGACGATGTACGGATCTGCGTCGACGGTCAGGAACGGCGCCAGCGAGGTGATCCGCTGGCTGATCTGCCGGTTGACCAGCGCGCGGCTGTTTGCCGTCAGCGAGTTGTTGAGGAAGAGGTTGAAGCCACCGAAGTCCTGCAGGGAGAGCGCGAGCTTGTCGATCGGGTTGGTGATCGGGATCCCGACCTCACTCGCGTTGGCATGCACGTAGGCGGATCCGCTCCCCGACGGGTAGTTGAACTCCTGCTGCGTGGTGCCGGAGACGACATTCTGGGTCGTGTCGATCCCGCAGTAGATCGCCGGGTCGGCGGTGGTGGAGTTGTCGAACGAGAGGTCGGCGGGCGAACCCGGGGTCACCTGGGTCATCGGCTGCTGCCCGACCAGGACCTGTGGTTTGCCCTCGCCGCCGACCGCGTTCACCGAGACGGCGGTGACGCCGTAACCGTGCGTGTAGTTCAGCGCCGTGTTCACGAAGGATCCGTTCGGGACATCCCCCTCGGCGATCTCCCGTGGTCCGATCATCACCTCGACGTCGCCCCCGGTCGCGGCGTTGGGGTAGCGATCGACGGTGATCGTCGAGTACGTCTGATAGCTGCGGCTGCGGTCGACCTGCGCGAGCGCGTCGGGCAGCTGGGTGGGGTCCTGGATGCGCACGTTCTGCAGGGTTCCCAGATCGGCCTCGAGATCGCTGAGCGTCGGCGCGTGGGGCAGGCCAAAGCTCCGGTTCTCCACCTGCGGGTTCGACCCGTCGTCCTCGATCGCCCACGCATAGCGGCTGGTGGTGAGGTAGTCGTTGATGGTGTTGGTCTGCGCGGTCTGGTCGTTGGGGCCGACGCTGGTCGCCTGGTACACGGCGGCGGGCACTCCCTGGGTCAGCCCGGCGAGGAGGAGCCAGCCGCCGAGCATCGACGCGAACGCGATGCCGGTCCCGGTCGATGCGCGACTCCAGCGGAGCACCACGAGCACGATCGTTGCGATCGCGAGCGCGAGGGCGAGGAACTGCAGGAACCCGAGGACGGGCTGAATCACCGCGCGCTGGGTGGCGTCGAGGCCCACGTATGGCGTCCCGTTGCCGCTGGTCCCGGTGGTGTGCGAGCTGGTGGCGAGGTGGTAGACGCCGAAGTGCGCGCCGAGCGCCGCGAGCACGAAGATCGCCGCGAGCCCGATCCCGGCGGTGATGACCGCGGCGCGGAGCGCATCCTCCGGCGAACGACCGGGTGGCGGCTCGAGCGGCAGGGGCAACTCCTCGGGTGCATTCATGACCGTGATCGAGACCGCCGCCATGGCGATTGCCGCGATCATCCCGATGATCACCCCACCCCAGAGCAGGCCCATGAAGTCGTCGATCGCGGGCAGCGTGAAGACGAAGAACGAGTAGTCGAGATGAAAGACCGGGTCGGTGGCCCCGAAGGGCACCGAGTGCATCCAGACCAGGATGTCCTGCCATTCGCCGGAGAGGGTTGACCCCCCGGCGATTCCCGCGATCACGGCGATGACCGCGCCACCCCAGAGCACGATCCTCCGCCCACGCCGGTCGAGGTTCGCCGCCGCCATCGAGCAGCCGAACACCGCTGCGCCGAAGAGCACCGCGACGATCGCGAACCCGATGAGGAACAGCACGATGTGGGCGATCAGCGGCGTCCAGAAGACATTGGTATGCCCGACGCTCTTGAAGTAGAGGTAGTCGGCGCGGAGTCCGAGCAGCCATCTGATGACGATCAGCAGCACGACGATGGCTGCAATGACGCTGAAGATGATGACCCGGCGCCGGAGCTGGCCTGGGGGCCGGACGATCCTCGGGCGGGAGCGCCGCCGAGCAAAAATCTGCTCGGGATCGAAGCCGAAGGCACTCATGGGTTCACCGAGTGTACCTGCGGGACGTCCGCAGGACGCTTCGGCTTCAGCGGCGTTGGAGCAGCAGCCTCACGTCGAACGGGTCGCGCCGGCGGCGGACCCTGCGTGAAACCTCGGGCCGGATCTGCACCATGTAGGGTTCCTGCTGACGCAGAACCTCCTCGATCGCGTCGGCGATGAGCATGCCGGGATGGACAGTCGGCACCCGTTCGCTCAGTGCCTCGGCCATGCGATCGCTGACCTGAGTCAGGTTGAGCTCGTGCGCCTGCTCGAGCACGTCGAGGCAGTCGTCGAGGCGCCTGAGCCGCAGGCGCCGATCCTCGCCATCCATGGAGGTCATCGCTCCACCACGTTAGCGCACCCGATCTGCCAGCGGGTGTGCGATCAGGTCGAAACCGGCACGCGTCTGCGCTGCCGTGGCGTCACGACCCGGGTACCGGTGACTCGGGCGACCTCGCGCCGCGGAGCCGGCAGCATGCGCGCAAGGTACTCACCGGTGGCGCTGCGCGGGTTGGCCGCGACCTCTTCCGGCGTCCCTGACGCGACGATCTCGCCGCCACCGTCACCGCCTCCCGGGCCGAGATCGATGATGTGGTCGGCGGTCTTGAGCACGTCGAGGTTGTGCTCGATGACGATCACCGTGTTCCCCGCGTCGACGAGTCGGTGGAGCACCGCGAGCAGCTTCTCGACGTCCGCGAAATGCAGTCCGGTGGTGGGCTCGTCGAGGATGTAGAGCGTGCTGCCGGTGTCCCGACGCGAGAGCTCGGTGCTGAGCTTCACGCGTTGCGCCTCCCCGCCACTCAGCTGGGTCGCCGGCTGGCCGAGGCGGATGTAACCCAGCCCCACGTCCTGCAACGTGCGCAGCCTGCGAAGGATCCGAGGCTGGTGCTCGAACAGCACCGCCGCTTCATCGACGGTCATCTCGAGCACGTCGGCGATGCTCTTGCCGCGGAACTTCACCTCGAGCGCCTCGCGGTTGTAGCGGCGTCCCTTGCACACCTCGCACGGCACGTAGATGTCGGGGAGAAAGTGCATCTCGATCTTGATCATGCCGTCGCCGGCACATGCCTCACACCGACCCCCCGCCACGTTGAAGGAGAAACGGCCCGGCTTGTACCCGCGGATCTTCGCCTCGGGAAGCTTGGCGTACAGGTCGCGGATATCGGTGAACATGCCGACGTACGTCGCCGGGTTGCTTCGCGGAGTGCGACCGATTGGCGACTGGTCGACGTCGATCACCTTGTCGATGTTGGCCATTCCTTCGACGCGGTCGTGCGCGCCCGGACGGTGCTTGGCACGGTACAGGGACTGGGCAAGCTTTCTGTACAGGATGTCGTTGACGAGTGTGCTCTTGCCGCTGCCGCTCACCCCGGCGACGCAGATGAAGGAGCCGAGCGGGAACGCGGCGTCGACGTTGCGGAGGTTGTTCGCGCGTGCACCACGCACGACCAGCTGCTTCCCGGTTGCGGGACGGCGGATCAGCGGGAGCGGAATGCTGCGCTCGCCGCGCAGGAACTGTCCGGTGATGCTCGCCGGCGCGGCGAGCACGTCCTCGATGGTTCCCGAGGCCATCACCAGGCCGCCGTGCTCGCCGGCGCCGGGACCGATGTCGACCACCCAGTCGGCCGCTCGAATCGTCTCCTCGTCGTGCTCGACGACGATGAGGGTGTTGCCGATATCGCGCAACGCGATCAGGGTGCGGATCAGCTTGTGGTTGTCACGCTGATGCAGCCCGATGGACGGCTCGTCGAGGATGTACAGCACCCCCATGAGCTTGCTGCCGATCTGGGTGGCGAGCCGGATGCGCTGCGCCTCGCCGCCGGAGAGCGTCGCCGCGCCACGGTCGATGGTGATGTAGTCGAGTCCGACGTCGTGCAGGAAGCCCAGGCGCTCGTTGATCTCCTTGATCACCTGGTGCGCGATGGTCTGCTCACGCTCGCTGAGTCGCAGCGTGTCGAGGCGCCGCAACGCCGCGCCGATGCTGTGCTTGCAGAACTCGGCGATGTTCATCCCGTCGATGGTCACCGCAAGGTACTCGGGTTTGAGACGCGCGCCGTTGCAGGCCGGGCAGGGCTTCTGCATCATCAGGCGCTCGATCTCCTGCTTGACCCACTCGGACTCGGTCTCCCGATAACGCCGCTGCAGGTTGTTGATCACGCCCTCGTAGCCGGCCTCGAAGCTCCGCGAGTGGCCGCTGTGCGAGACGTAGCGCATGCGCACCGTCTCGTCCTTGGGGAGCCCGTAGAGGATGACTCGCCGCTCCTTCGCGTCGAGGTCCTTCCAGGGAATGTTGAGCGGGATCTTGAAGCGCCGGCAGACGGTTTCGAGGACCTCCATCATCCAGTGCTGCGACGGGCCGCGCGTCCAGCCCGAGAGCGCGCCCTCCTCGATGCTCAACGACGGATCGGGGACCACCGCGTCCGGGTCGACCTCGAGACGCACGCCGAGGCCCGTGCAGACCGGGCAGGCGCCGTGCGGATTGTTGAACGAGAAGTTGCGCGGCGCCGGTTCCTCCATCGAGATACCGCAGTACACGCATGCGAACTCCTCGGAGAACAGCATCTCCTGCATCCCACTCTCGGCGTCCGCCGGGATGAGCAGGATCAGACCGTCGCTGAGTTTCGACGCCTGTTCCAGTGACTCATGGAGTCGCGAACGCAACTCCGGCCCGATGATGATGCGGTCCACCACGACCTCGATGTCGTGCTGGAACTTCTTGTCGAGCGTGATCGGGTCGGACAGATCGTGCAGCACGCCGTCGACGCGAGCGCGGACATACCCGAGGCGCTTCGCCTCGTCAAGAACCTCGCGATGCTCGCCCTTGCGGCCCTGCACCATCGGCGCGGAGATGAGCAGCCGGGTTCCCTCGGGCAGTAGCAGGACCTGGTCGGCGATCTGCTCGATCGACTG
>JBAPWO010000157.1:0-2917 GCA_049283735.1 Candidatus Dormiibacterota bacterium | reverse complement strand
GAGTAGCGATGTCCCCAATCAAGGCGCGGGTCGAGGCAGCGTTCTAGCGTCTCGAGAGCAAGCTTGGGATTGACCGCGAGGGGCGATCGGTGTGGGTGTGGCTTTTGCCCCCGGGAATAGGCCTGGTCACCGCGGGGATGGTGCTGTTTATGCCCGGATTATCGAACGGGTTGAGCCTACCCGATAGGCTGACGCTCGCCGTCTTCGGGCTGCTCGCTGTGACGACGATCGCCTCGATCTTCCTCATCTCGTTCGACAACGACCACAACCAGCAGGCTCTCGCTGACGCCCCGCCCGATCGCGGCCATGACGGCGGCGTCGAGGGGCCATTGGTACCGTCAGGCTCACCTCCACCACTCCGCCTGAACGCCCTGGATGCGGTCAGCTCAACCGAGGACGAGCGGCACCAGCACGCCGGCGACAGGCAGCACCGGTTACCTTCCACGTCTCGCCTACTCAGATGATCGCGTTTGCGAGGATCTCTACCACTCCGCCCTGGAGGTCACAGGGCCACAAGGCCGCTTTGTGATCGAAGTGACGCCTATTCCAGACACCCATGAACGCTGAGCGAGGCGTTGTCGCGGAAGGGGCTGTCGGATCTCGACTCGCCGGACACCTTTGGCTGTTCCGTTACGAGCTCCGCCGTTGGCACGACGGAGTGATTCCCGACATCGACCAGGCAGCCGACAGTCCGGTGCATCTCAGCAACAACGCTGGGGACGCCCGCCGGCTCCTTGAACTTGTCCCTGACGTGCCGACACTTGTGTGGGGTCGCGATGAACTTCGCCGGTCTCAAGTGTGGTGAGTGCCGTGCGTGAGCGGGAGTTTGCGCGCGTGCTGCCGCCCCGAGAGTTCGACACAATCATCGAACCATTCCGCATCCACTCCGTGGAGCCACTGCGAATGACCACGGAAGAGGAGCGACGGGGCGCCATCGCGGCAGCCGGTTACAACCTTTTCGCCCTGCATTCCGATGACGTCCTTATCGACCTGCTCACCGACTCAGGCACCGGCGCGATGTCACGCGACCAGTGGGCGGCCGTGCAGCATGGTGACGAGAGCTACGCGGGCTCTCCTTCATGGTTTCGTTTCCTCGATGCGGTCCAGGACCTCTTCCCCTTCCGGCATATCATCCCAACGCACCAGGGTAGAGCCGCCGAAAAGATCCTCTTCACCGCCATCGGCGGTCCGGGCAAGAGCGTACCGAACAACACCCACTTTGACACCACACGTGCCAATGTCGAGTTCACGGGCGCACTTGCGGTGGACCTGCCCGCGCGTGAAGGGCACGATCTCTCCGCGTTGCATCCTTTCAAGGGCAACATGGACGTTGAGCGGCTGGAAGCGTTCCTTGCCGCCAACGAGGGGTCGGTGCCAGTCGTATTCGTCACCGTCACGAACAATTCGGGAGGCGGGCAACCGGTCTCGCTTGCGAACCTGCGAGCGGTGCGTCAGGTGTGCGACCAGTATGGTGTTCCGTTGTTTCTCGACGCGTGCCGGTTCGCGGAGAACGCCTGGTTCATTCGCGAACGAGAGCCGGGGCAGCAGGATCGTGAGGTGCGCGACATCGTCCGCGAAATGGCGAGCCTCGTCGATGGCATGACGATGAGTGCCAAGAAGGACGGGCTCGCCAATATCGGCGGCTGGCTTGCGATGAATGACGATGAGCTCGCTGTGCAATGTCGCAACCTGCTCATCCTCACGGAGGGGTTCCCAACATATGGTGGTCTGGCCGGTCGTGACCTCGAGGCAATCGCCCAGGGCCTGCACGAGGTGGTGCAGCACGACTACCTGCGCTACCGGATCCGCTCGACCGCGTATCTCGGTGAGGCACTGACTCACTTTGACATCCCGATCATTCAGCCTCCAGGCGGTCACGCGATCTACATCGACGCACGGGCGCTGCTACGGCACATCGATCCTTTGCAGTATCCGGGTCAGGCGCTGGCAGTCGCTCTCTATGAGAGGGGTGGGATCCGCAGTTGCGAGATAGGCACGGTGATGTTCGGGCGGCAACCCGACGGTTCGGAGCGGGCTGCGGATATGGACCTCGTTCGGCTGGCGATCCCGCGGCGGACCTACACACAGAGCCACATCGACTACGTCGTTGCAGCGTGCGAGGATGTGGCATCGCGCGCCGCCGGCCTTCCCGGATATCGGATCGTCGATGAACCGCCCGCGCTGCGCCACTTCACTGCGCGGTTTGAGCCGATTGACGTGCGCTAGCCATCAGATGCGTCGGCAGCCGGATCCCGGAAACCCAGAAAGACCGATTTGCTGGTCGATGAATCCATGCGAGGCGGTGCCAGCCCGGCAAACCCCGAGCGTGATCTTCTGGAATAGCTGCTAAGTGAGCGCCGGCTCCAACACTTCGGTCAACTCCGAAGCGATGCTAGTGGCCCATACATCGATGTCCGCCCAGTTCCGAAAATCGCCTTCCGGCATGAGCACCCGCGCAGCCGGAATGAGTCGGGCCGATCGATGTGAGAAGCTCAGCTTGCCCGGATTCAGCGCTCCGAAGAACACCCGAGTCGCACGCGGGCTCACGGCCTCGCGAAATTCGGCGAATTCCTTCGGCTCCGAGGTTGCCAGCACGTCGCGCCCTTTCGCATCCGTGGTTGCAGTGCCGAGCGGCCCACTGCTGAATAGCCATACGGGGCGCGTGGCCAACAACTTCTGGTTGATCCGCACGAACTCCCTGGCCTCCCTGAGCCAGGACCCCATATAGGCAGCGCTGCCAATAACATAGGCGTCGTATCTGGCGAGATCGCCGACCGCCTGGACTGGTCGCGCCTGCGCTGGGTGTCCAAGCGACGCCAGCGTGTCGGCAATTCTCTCAGCGATTCCCCGAGTCGCGTCGTATCGGCTTGCGTACCCGACGAGTGTCGTCATGGTTCTTACCTCCGCGCCAATCTTG
>JBAPWO010000156.1:0-10263 GCA_049283735.1 Candidatus Dormiibacterota bacterium | reverse complement strand
CCACGGTGCAGCCACAGCGCGACGCACATCTCACCGAGCTCGTCTTCCTCGACCGCGGTCCGATCGCGCTGCGTTGTATCGCGGTGGCGGTGGCCGCGGCCGGGTGCGGCATCGCCGGCACGCTCCTGGTGCGCCTCCACCAGACGCTCGCGGGCAAGCTTGCCGCGCACATGGCGCTCAACCCCCTGCAGACGCTGATCGCGACCGGGTCAAGCCTGCGCACGCTCTGGCCCGGCTGGGTTGCCGCCGCGTGCTTCGCGGTCGCGATCCTGCGTCTCCACCACGGCACCACCGAACCGCCGCCGGGGCGAACCGCCGTCGAGCACCAGACGCTGGCCCAGCTCCGAAGCGGTCTGCGCCGCGAATACGCAACGGTTCGCGGCGCGCTCGTGGTCGTGTGTCTGTTCGCTGCGGTCGACGTGGCGCGGACGGTCGCGAGCGTCATCGCGGCGCAGTCCGGCCACACACGGATCTCGACCACCATGGCGGCGACGGTGGCGGAAGCGCTGGGGTACGTTGTGGCCGCGGGGGTCCTGGCCGCGTGGGCCCACCACTTCGGCGCCGAGGTGCGGCGACTCGGCGCACTCTGATCCGCCCAATCGCGCAGCGATGCGGCGCAGGTCAGATCCTGCGCTCGACGACGTAATCGCAGACACGCTCGAGGGTGTCGCGGGCGGTCGATGGCGGAAATCCCTTCAACTCCGCGGCCGCTTCACGCGCGAATTCCTGAGCGCTGCGCTCGGCCTCCGCGATCGCGTTCGAACCCCGAACCAGGCCGACCACGGTGGTGAAGTCGTCCTCGTTGAGGTCATTCTTGGCAAGAATTTGGCGGAGACGGGCGCCGACCTCGCGATCGTTGAGCGCCAGCATCAGGGGAAGGGTCACGGTTCCCTGACGAAGGTCGGCGCCCACCGGCTTGCCCACCTCGGCGGTGGTTGCGACGTAGTCGAGCACATCGTCGGCGATCTGAAACGCCATGCCGAGGCTGTGGCCGTAGCGGCGCAGGCTTTCCACGGAGTCGCCCTCCAACCCCGCGATCAAGCCGCCCCCATAGCAGCTCGTGCTCACCAGCGTCGCCGTCTTGCGCCCGATCTTGCGGTGGTAGTCGGCGAGCGACTGCTCGTACTCGTTGCGGCTGCTCATCTGCAGCAACTCCCCCATGCAGATGGTCATGACCGCATGGCTGATCGCGGAGTCGATCGCCGGCATGCCGATCTCCGCGAGCAGGTACGCGCCCTTGGCGAAGTAATAGTCACCGATGATGACCGCCGGGTCCGGCCCGAGCGCCTCGTGGATTGTGCGGATCCCGCGCCGGGTGGGCGCCTTGTCGATGAGGTCGTCGTGGACGAGCGTCGCGGTGTGTATGAACTCGATGCCCATCGCCAGGTTGAAGACGTTGTCGGAGTCGGCGTTGCCGAGCCGCGCCGCGAGGATGACGAGCGCGGGTCGGAGGCGCTTCCCGCCCGCTTTGACGATATGCGACATCGCGCTCGCCATCGGCCCGAGGTCGGAGGCGATCTCGGCGTCGAGACGCCGCTCGAATTCGATCAGCTCCGTCGCGATCGGTTCCAGGAGTTCCTCGGCGGCGATGCTCACGATCCCGCCGCCAGTCGAATCGCCTGTGCTCCCGGCCGGACCAGGCGTGGCTCGGGAAGTGGGTCGGCGAAGAGGCGAGCGGCGCTCGCTCGGAACCGCGCCGGGGCTGCGGTGACCAGCAGTTCGGTCCGCATCGCCAGGGTTCGCGGGCCTGGCGCGGCCACCTCGCCGGCCCCGATCCGGTTGACCGCGACGATCCGGGCCACACGCGCCGCGGTGGTGTCCGCGCTGTCGACGACGCGCAGCCGTCGCGTCCCGATCAGACGCCGCAGCGCGGGGCGGAGCAGCGGGTAGTGGGTGCAGCCGAGGACGAGCGTGTCGGCGTGCCAGTCGAAGATGCGCTCGAGCACCGGCCGGAGCGCGGCGTCTGCCCGCGGAGTGTCGGCGTCGCCGTCCTCGACGATCTCCACGAGGTCGGCGGCGACCTCGCTGAGCACGACGATCCCCGGATTGGCCTCCCTGATGGCGTGGATGTACTCGCCGCTGGCGCGGGTCCCTTCAGTGCTGAGCACCGCGACCCGGCCGTTGCGCGTCGTCGCGGCCGCCGCCTGGGCTCCCGGTGCGATCACGCCGACCACGGGGATGTCGAAGCGCTCGCGAGCGATGTGGAGCGCCGCCGCGGTTGCCGTGTTGCAGGCGATGACCACGAGCTTGGTGTCCATACCCACCAGCATGGCGATGATGTCCAGGGCGAGGTCGCGCACCTGTGCCTGTGAGCGCGGCCCGTACGGGAAATGCTCGAGGTCGGCGACATAGATGAGCCCTTCCGCCGGCTGCTGACGCCGAATCTCGCGGAGCACGGTCAGGCCGCCCACACCGGAGTCGAACACGCCGATGGGGCGCGAGTCGCTCATTCGTCCCGCAGGATACCAGGGGTGCGCGTCATCCCCGGGGCTCGAGAGCAAGGCCCATGAGCAGCATGTCCCGATCACCGCTGGGCATGCGCACCTCACCTCTGACCAGGCCTTCGTCCTCGAACCCGAGGGAATGGTAGAGGGCGATCGCCCGCTGGTTATCCGGAAACACGCGCAGGCTGAGCTTGGCGAGCCCGACCGCGCGTGCCCAGGCAACCGCCATCTCCATGAGGGCGCGCCCGAGCCCGGCCCCGCGCTGCGCGTTGCTGACAAGGATGGCTATTTCCCCGACGTGCGCGTAGTGGCTCCCGGCGCGCCGCTGCACCATCACATTACCGGCCGGAGCGCCGTCGACCTCGAGGGTCAGCGTGAGCCCGCCGTCGAGCACGATGGACACGAGCCGGGCGCTCTGCTCGATGGTGTCAGGTTCACCGGGCACCGCGGCGATGAGCTCGCCCTCCCTCGCCACAGTGTCGATGAGACCGGCGAGCCCGGGCGCGTCCGCGTCCTCCGACGGCCGGATGACGTACGGGCGCCCGCTCGGGGTGAGCCCCTCGCGGCGAAGCACCGGCCGGGTCGTCGTCATACGGCGACGGGCAGGCCTGGCTCGACGTGCGTCGTGGTTGCGCGATCGGCGATGCGGCGCGCGATCCCGCCGGCGCTCATCACGGTCATGTGACCATGCGGATAGGTCCAGAGATCCGTTTCCCACGCAGTGGCGAGCTCCGTGACCGGATCCGGTCCGACCACCAGGTCCTGCATTGCCCGGACCAACGTGATCCGATCGCCGGGCGTCCGCGGCATCAGGTTCCGGGCCACGAGCGGAGCCAGGGTCGACTGGAGAAACCGCCCCGCGCTCACCCGGTCCGGGCCCCAGGACCCGCTGTATTCGCCGATCATGCCGAGGTGGCGCAGTGATGGGGTCGGCGGCCGCTGCGAGAGGGTGGTGGCCGGGTCGCAGAACGGCGCGACGGCGATCATCCGGTCGAGTTCCAGCTCAGCGGCAAGCAGGGTCGCGATCAACCCCCCGAGGCTGACGCCAACCACGCTGACGATCGGGCTCACCTCGGCGCGCGCCCAGGCGATCACAGCCGCGGCATCCTCGACCGTTTGACGGACCACCGCGCGGATGTGCGCGGGATCGAGGCTGAAGTACCCGTCACCGCTGCGCTGTCCGGGGAGTGTTCGCCTGAGGTGCAAGGGCAGGTCGAGCCGCGCGGTGTGTGCCCCGCGCAAGCGCATCTGCTTGGCGAGCCACCGGTCATAGCTCGTCTGGGGCACCGCGTAGCCGTGCAGGAGCAGGACGAACGGTGCGGGTCCAGGCGCACGCCGGACATGGGCGGTCGCGATCAGGCGGCGACTGCCCCAGTGACCCCCCGGCCCTTCGCTGTCGCCCTCGAGCTCCATCTCGCGCCATCTCGGGCCGCCGAGCGATTCCCACTCCCGGTTGACCCGGATCGAGCGTGGATCGTGCACGCGGCTGCGTTCCCAGAACTCGACTGGATCCGCCGGAGTGCGGTCGATGACCTCGGGACGGCTGAGTCCGACCGCGGTCAGTCGCACGTGCACCATCCGATCCAGGATCAGCGAGACGGTCCCGATGAGGCGGTCGTGGGAAGCGTCGAAACTCATGGCAAAAACCCTCTCCTCCAATCATGCCCCTAACCGGCGATTGCGTAACTCCGGTGCGTAGAACATGATCGAACGTGGCCGTGCCCGAATCGCCGCCCCCGCTTCGCGTGGTTGGCGCTCCTGATCGTGTCAACGACTGGGAGTCCGTCTACCAGGAGCATGTCGCTCCCCTCTATCGGTATGTCTACTCGAGAACCGGCAACACCCCGGATGCCGAGGACGTCACCTCGACCACATTCCTTCGCGCACTGCCGCGGCTTCGCGCCGACGTCTCGGCCGCCGAGATCCGCGCCTATCTGCGGACCACCGCCCGCAGTGTGCTCGCCGACGTCTGGCGCCAACGCCACGGCACGGTCCTCATGGAGTTCGACGATCAACGCGATGCCGCCCCTCCCGTCGAGCGCGAGCGCGACGTCGACGTCAGCCCGATTCTCGACGGGCTGCCGGCCAACTATCGGAGCGTGCTCGAGCTCAGGTTCCTGCGGGGCTACTCGATTCGTGAGACCGCCGCGGCCATGGGCGTGAGCGTCGCCAACTGCAAGGTGCTGCAGCTGCGCGCGCTGCGCCGGGCCGCAGCCACAGGAGTTCCTGATGTCCAAGGCTGACCGCGGCCTCGCCCGCTTCGTGCGGGCGCTGATCGCCAACCGGCGGCCGCCCCGGTATCCCGCCGGTGATGACTCGGCGGCGATGCAGGTCGCCACGCGTCTGCGGGCGGCCCATCCGGGCGGCTCCACCCCGTCCCCGGCATTCGTCGACAATCTCGCCCGGCAGCTGCGCGAGGCGTCGGACCACGAGCCCGGGTGGACGGAGGCGGGGATCCGCCGCCGCCACTTCCTCGCCGGCGGTCTCGCCACCGTCGCGGCATCGGTTGCGGCCGGCGTCGGCGTCGAGCGCCTTCGAGAGGTGCTCACCGAACCGGCGAGCAGCACCGGCACCATCCAGCCATACAAGAGCACGTGGGTCGCGGTCGCGAAACTGACAGAGATCACCCCCGGGAAGATCAAGCAGTTCTCCGCCGGTGGCCTGCAGGGCGTGTTGTTCAAGCTCGATGGCGAGATCCGCGCGCTCAGCGCCGTCTGCACGCATCAGGGATGCACGCTTGTCCCCGAGGAGGCGCAGGCCAAGCTCGTCTGCCCGTGCCATCCGATGAGCTTCAACCTCACCGGCGCAGCGAACCCGGGCGACTACCGGCTGAATCCCCTTCCGGCAATCGAGACGCGCGTCAACCTGGACAGCATCGAGGTGCTCGTCCCCGTCGCCTGGGACTGAGGCTCGCGGCTGCACCGACCTGCCGTCGCACGGCGCGACGGTTGGACAGTGATCCGCCGCCCGGAGCACGCCGTACCAAGCGGTGACAGGGCGGAGACAAGACGGCCAACCGGATCGCCAACGGCCGCCCCAGCGAGGTGCACACATGGCCAAGGTGACACGGCGGACGTTTCTGTCCACAACCGTGGGGGCAGCGGGCGGAGTGGCGGCAATGGGTCTGATCGCCGGGCCAGGCACGCTCGTGGAGGCGGCCCAGAACGTCGCTGAAGCGAGTGACGGTCCAGTGTCGAGCGAACCGATGACCGCATACGTTCGCGATGCGGCGAGCGGCGAGATCTCGGTGATGGTCGGCCATCGCGAGGTTGTCACCAAGGACCCGCAGCTCATCCGGCGTCTGCAGCGCGCGACGCGCTGACGCGCCGCCCACAGCACCATCCACAACCTCACGAGGGGTACACATGTCTTCGCATCGTGAAGCGCCGGGAATCTCGCAGGACCCGGTTGCAGACAGCACTGACCTTTACGCATTCACCAGCCCGGATCACCCGGAGACGGTGACCCTGATCGCCAACTACATCCCACTCGAGGGACCCGACGGCGGCCCGAACTTCTACAACTTCGGTGACGACGTCCTCTACGAGATCGTCATCACCAACGGCGGGAGCGTCGCCGACGCGATCACCTACCAGTTCAAGTTCACCACCGAATACACCGACCCGAACACGTTCCTGTACAACACCGGACCGATCACGAGCCTCACCAGCTCGAGCTGGAACGTCCGCCAGTTCTACTCGGTGACGCGGGTCAAGCACGGCGTCGCCGAGGTGCTCGCTCACAAGCTCGCCTGCCCGCCTGTGAACGTCGGCGTGCGCTCGACGCCAAACTACGGCAACCTCGCCAGCGCTGCGGTGCATGCGCTCGACGGTGGCTGGGTCTTCGCGGGTCAACGCCGCGAGGGCTTCTACGTCGACCTGGGATCGATCTTCGATCTGGGCGCGCTGCGGCCGTTCCAGAACCTGCATCTGATCCCGCTTCCCGCGGTCGGCGGTGTCGATTCCACGAAGCAGCTCAACGTGCACACCATCGCGATCCAGATTCCCAAGACCAGCCTCACCAAGAACGGCGAGATGCCCACCGACCCGGACAGCGCCGACTCGGTCATCGGTGTGTACACGACCGCGAGCCGGCGCAAGTCGACGGTCCTCGACGGCGGCGGCGTCTCCACCGACATCGGACCCTGGGTCCAGGTCTCGCGCCTGGGCATGCCGCTCATCAACGAAGTGGTGATTCCCATCGGGAAGAAGGATTACTGGAACTCGACCAGGCCGAGCAGCGATGCCCAGTTCGTGGCCAACTATGCCCACCCTGAGCTCGCCGGGCTGCTGCCGGTGCTCTACCCCGGCGTCTTTCCGCACCTCGCCGCCTACAAGCCCGCGCGCGTCGACCTCGAGGCGATCCTGCTGACGGGCATCCCGTCGGGCATCGTCACGGGCTTTCAGAACTTGACCGGCGCGACGCCGGCCGACCTCCTGCGCTTGAATATGGCGATTCCACCGGCATCGTCTCCGAACATCAACGGCATCCTGGGTGGGGATCTTGCCGGGTTCCCCAACGGCCGCCGGGTCTTCGACGACGTCGCAACCATCGAGATCCGCGCCATCGCCGGGCTGACGATTCCACTGGTCGACCACAGCTACACGCCGGACGGGGCAGCCGGCGCGGTCAGCGACTTCTCCGCCGCCCAGTTCAGCAGCGGCGCGGTGCCCGGCAACGGCCGCTACATCAACCACTTCCCCTACCTGGGCACACCGCTCAACGGATTCGACACCCCTTGACCGAGATCGAGTCCGCCGGTTCCGCTCCACCGGGGCCGGCGGTCCTCGACATCGGTCGGGGCATCGGAGCGCTGCTGGTGATCGTGCCGGCAGCGCTCCTCCACACCGAGGTCGAGGTCAGCCCCGCCGGGCGGCCGGACAGCCGGGCCCACACCGGGGTGCACGCACGTCCGATGGGCGGGCACCAGCTCTCGATCGCGCTCTTCCCCTCCCTCGACGCCGGCACGTGGACCCTCTGGGGATCGGGCCGGTGCGCTACACGCACAGTCGACATCGTTGACGGCGAAGTCACCCAGATGGACTGGCGCTGACGCTGGCTTGACGGTCGCCCTGCTTTGCGTCTAACGTAGCCGGATTCTACAGGCGTTCAGTAGAATTTCATGCATTCGCAGCGCTGCTTGAGGGACCTGGTTGATGGGTTTGAGCTTGGGTGACGTCGACACGGATCGGGTCGCGACGCTGACCGCACACGAGGAAGCCGAGTTCCGTTCTCGGCGGGCACGTTCACGTGAATTGTGGAAGGAAGCGCTCGAGTACATCCCGCGCGGAGTCCCCAGCTCGTTTCAGGACACGCCGCCGCAGCCCGTGTTCATCGATCACGGGAAGGGAAGCCGCGTCTGGGACGTGGACGGCAACGAATACGTCGATTTTCACAACGGATTCGGGGTCATGGTCGTCGGCCATGCGCACCCCGCGGTGGTCGCCGCGGTCGAAGCGCAGATGCATCGGGGATCCCATTTCGCGCAGCCGGTCGCGGACAACATCGTGGTCGCACGCGAACTGGCGCGACGCTTCCATCAGCCCCAGTGGCGCTTCACCAACAGCGGCACCGAGTCGACGCTTGACGCCATCCGCCTCGCCCGCGGGTTCACCGATCGGGAGCGGATCATCAAGATCGAGGCTTCGTATCACGGCCATCACGATGCGCTGCTCGTGTCGGTCGAGCCCCCCGTGGACGCGATGGGCGACGCCGACTTCCCGAACTCGGTGCCGATGACGGGTGGCATTCCGGCATCGACTGTCGAGCTCACCACCGTCGTGGGATTCAACGACCTGGCCGCCCTCGAGCGCGCGTTCGCCGCGCATCCCGGCGAGGTCGCGGGAGTGATCGTCGAGCCGGCGATGATGAACATCGGGTTCGTGCTTCCCGATGACGGCTACCTCGCGGGCGTCGTGGAGATCGCTCACCGGCACGGCGCCGTGGCCATCTTCGACGAGGTCAAGACCGGCGTGACCATCGCCCCCGGGGGCGCCACCGAGAGGTTCGGGGTGGTCCCCGACATCGTGTGCCTCGCCAAGGCAATCGGCGGCGGCCTGCCCTGCGGCGCGGTCGGCGGTCGTGCCGACATCATGGCAACGATCAGCGACGGCAAGGTCGCCCAGCTCGGCACCTTCAACGGCAATCCGCTCACCACGGCGGCGTCGCGGGCGACGCTCATCGAGGTGCTCACCGGTCAGGCCTATTCGCACCTCGACGCGCTCACCGAGGAGCTGAGCGGCGGCCTGCGCGAGGTGATGTCCGAGTACAAGCTGCCATTCCACGTGGTCTCCATGGGTGCGCGCGGGTGCGTGACCTACCGCGAGCAGCCGGTGCGCAACTACCGTGACTACGCTGCGATGGACAAGTCGCTTGCGTACGTGTCCTGGCTCTATCAGACCAATCGGGGTGTCCTGATGGCGCCCGGCGCCGAGGAGAACTGGACGCTGTCGGTGCAGCACTCGTCCGAGGACGTCAAGCGCTACGTCGCCAACTTCAACGAGCTGGCGCGGGATCTCAAGGCATGAGCGCCGTCGCCGTGCGCACCCTGCGCAACTTCGTCGACGGTGACTATCGCGAGGCCAGATCTGACGTTTCCACGCCGCTGATCAACCCCGCCACCGGGGAGGAATTCGCCCGGGCGCCGGTGTCGAGCGCTGCCGACGTCGACGTCGCGCTGCGCGCCGCGCATCGTGCGTTCGGTGGCTGGCGCGACACCACGCCAAGGGAACGGAGCCTCGCGCTCCTGCGCATCGCCGATGCCTTTGAGCGGCGCGCCGAGGAATTCGTCGCTCTGGAAGTCGAGAACACCGGCAAGCCGATCTCGCTCACCCGCAGCGAGGAGATCCCGCAACTGATCGACCCGGTGCGCTTCTTCGCCGGCTGCGCGCGGATTCTCGAGGGGCAGAGTGCCGGCGAGTACATGGCCGGGCACACCTCGATGATCCGCCGCGAACCGGTCGGGGTCTGCGCCCAGGTAACACCCTGGAACTACCCGATGCTGATGGCGGTGTGGAAGTGGGCGCCGGCGATCGCCGCGGGCAACACCGTGGTGCTCAAGCCGTCGGACACCACGCCGGTCACCACGTTGCTCATGGCCGAGATCATGGCCGAGCATCTGCCTCCGGGCGTCTTCAACGTCATCTGCGGCGATCCGACGACCGGAGCGGCCCTGGTGACCCACCGAATCCCAGCCATGGCGTCGATCACCGGCAGCGTGCGCGCCGGGTTGGAGGTTGCACGCGCTGCGGCGGGGGATCTCAAGCGTGTCCACCTCGAACTCGGTGGCAAGGCGCCGGTGATCGTCTTCGACGACTCGGACGTCGTATCCACCGCCGAGGCGGTGGCGATGGCCGGCTACTTCAACGCCGGGCAGGACTGCACCGCGGCGACGCGAGTGCTGGCAGGATCGTCGATCCACGACGCGCTGGTCGCAGCGCTCGCCGAGCAGGCGGCGGTGAACAAGACCGGCGCCCCCGACGACGACGACGCGGCGTTCGGCCCGCTCAACAACGCCAGGCAGCTCGAGCGAGTGCGCGAGCTCGTCGATGGCGCACCCTCGCATGCGGACGTGGTTGCGGGAGGGCATCGCGTCGGTGACCGCGGCTACTTCCACGAGGCGACGGTCATCGCCGGGCTCCGCCAGGATGACGACCTCATTCAGCGCGAGATCTTCGGGCCGGTGATCACGGTGCAGCGCTTCGACGACGAGGCCAAGGCCCTCGAATGGGCGAACGGCGTCGAATACGGTCTCTCCGCCAGCGTGTGGACGCACGACCACGGTCGCGCCATGCGCATGGCGCGTGCCCTGGACTTCGGG
>JBAPWO010000155.1:0-1929 GCA_049283735.1 Candidatus Dormiibacterota bacterium | reverse complement strand
GCTTCGGAGAAGACGTCTACTACCAGCTCGGCGGGTGGCTGGACAGCCACCCCGACGCCTCCTACCCTGGTGGCTCACGCTCAAGCTCATGGCGGGAGGCCACGACGCCCGACGGCATCGAGCGCTGACGCCTCAGCCTGCGCGCAACGAGTGGCGGACCGATTCGACACGGGCCCGCACGTCGCGAGCATCAGCGATGGTCGCGTCGTGCTGTTCCGCCGCAAGCTCGGCCCGGGCGACCGCGCCGGCCAAGGCCTCACTGAGCCCACGCGAGGATCGTTCCGCCTCGCGGATCCATGTGCGAGCGGTTCGGTCGACGCTTTGCAGCGTCGCGTAGCGCAACCGACCGGCGAGGCGGTCGGCGTCCTCGATCGCGCGTGCGTGGCGAGCTCGCTCACGCCACCTCCTTCCGACAGCGCCGGGTACGCGCGCCCGGACTTGGCGCACCCCCATCGCCAGCGCGCCCGAGTCATCCGCCAAGTCCACGCTGACTGCGTCCACGTTGACACAAGGTGAGACGTCGAACGCAGTGGGAAGCCTCACGCCGAAGGCCTGACCAACCTCGGCGACGAAGCGCGTGGCCAACTCCTGTACGCGCTCCGTATGCCGGTCGACCGGGCCACGCATCGCGGCGATGAGCGCTTCACCCACCTCACGCCGCCACGAACCTGCGGCAGCCGCGATTCGAGTCGGCCATGCATCATCTGGCGCGGCAAGCAGCAGGGAGGGAAGCGTCTCGCGCAATGCGTTTGCCATCGGTTCGATGACCGTGTCCGTCGCGCGCCGGCATGCTGCAATGAGCAGCGTCGACTCCTCGTCGACTGCGGCTGCGAGCGCGGTTTGCGCGGCTGCGAATGCCGTGCGCGCCGCCGCCGCATCTCGTGCCGGTTTGGCTGCCGCCGCTGCTTCGAGTTGGAGCGTTGCGTCGACGAGCGACAACAGCGTCGTCGCCACGCGGACACCACGCTCGCCCGAGAGGTTGATCTGGGCAGCGGCGACATCGTTTCTCAGCCAGGCGGTCAGCGCCCGCAAACCGCTGTCAGTGTCTCCCCCGCGCGCTGATACCGCGAACACGGTGACATCCGAGGTGGTGCGTAAGGCCGCCACTCGGGCGCGTACGAATTCCACCGCCTCCCGCGTCTCGTCCGGCGTCAGCCGATCGACCTTGTTGAGGCAGATCGCAATACGCGCGGCTGTGTCTGCCACGTCTTCCAGCAGTTGCGCCTCCGATTCGGAGAGCGGCGCGTCCACGCTCAAGACGAGCAGCGCGACGTCGACTCGAGGCAGAAAGTCCACCGTAGTCTGGGTGTTGTGAAGGTGGACACTGCCGGTGCCAGGCGTATCCACGAGGATCAGACCGCTCTCGAGCACCGCGGCCGGATACTCGATGATCGCCTCGCGCACACCCTTGCGGTTCCCCGGGTTCTCTTGCTCCGTGAGGTAGCCGTGCAGCCCCGCGATGTCGCTGTCTACTTCCGAGCCGTCCAGGAGGAGGAGCGTTACTCGTGGCCGGATGCCGAAGCGCGCCAGCGCCGGGACCGCCGTCACCGGGAGCACACCGGTCGGCAGAAGGTCCGCCCCGAGCAGTGCGTTGATGAGTGTCGTCTTGCCACGCTTGAACTCGCCGATCACGGCGACATACAGGCCGCTGCCGGCGAGCTTGTCGGCTGCCTCCTCGGCAAGCTGCCGCTGCGCAATCGGCAGCATTTCAAGCGATGCGAGCGTCCGGAGGCCTTCCTCGAGGAAGGCTGCGGCAATGTGCGCTCCTCTCACCGTCAACGAGCCAATTCGCGCGATCCCTTGCCGAGGGATCGGCAAGTTCCCATGTGCCCTCCTACCAGTTACAGAGCTGGTAGGGCCCATCAGGCCGGACGGCCATTGACGGCGGGACCCATCACCGCGCCGCTGTGTGCGGCGATTCCAGAATAG
>JBAPWO010000154.1:0-51653 GCA_049283735.1 Candidatus Dormiibacterota bacterium | reverse complement strand
TAGTGGGACGTCGACGCTCCGGGTACTGGATTCGAACCAGTGGCCTTGCGGTTAACAGCCGCCTGCTCTACCGCTGAGCTAACCCGGATCATGACTCAAGTCTACCTGCCGTGACGCACCGTGCCCTGCACGGTCACGATTCGTCACCGACGGCGACAGCGTCGTTCCGTCTACTCGAGGTAGTCCTTGAGCTTCTTGGAGCGCGATGGATGGCGCAGCTTGCGCAGCGCTTTCGCCTCGATCTGGCGGATGCGTTCACGGGTGACGCCGAAGCGCTTGCCCACTTCCTCGAGCGTGCGCTGATGGCCGTCGATGAGCCCGAATCGGAGCTGGAGCACACGGCGTTCACGCGGCGTCAGCGTGTCGAGAATGTCCTCGACCTCGGTGCGCAACATGGTGAGCGACGCGGCGTCGGACGGGGCCGTGGCCTCTTTGTCCTCGACAAAGTCCCCGAGGTGCGAATCCTCTTCTTCGCCGATCGGCGTCTCCAGCGATACCGGGTCCTGAGACACCTTGGTGATCTCGCGAACCTTCTCAGGCGTGATCCCCATCTCGTCGGCGATCTCCTCGTCGTTGGGTTCGCGGCCCAACTCCTGGAGCAGGCGTCGCGACACACGCACGAGCTTGTTGATGGTCTCGACCATGTGCACCGGGATGCGGATGGTTCGCGCCTGGTCGGCGATGGCGCGCGTGATCGCCTGGCGGATCCACCACGTCGCGTAGGTCGAGAACTTGTAGCCCTTGTGGTAGTCGAACTTCTCGACGGCGCGAATCAAGCCCATGTTGCCTTCCTGGATCAGGTCGAGGAAGGACATGCCGCGGCCGATGTACTTCTTGGCAATGCTGACCACAAGACGCAGGTTCGCTTCGGTGAGCTGGTTCTTCGCCTCTTCGTCGCCCTGCTCGATCAGCTTTGCGTAGTGAACCTCCTGTTCGGCCTTGAGGAGCGCGACCCGGCCGATCTCCTTGAGGTACATCCGAACCGGGTCGTCGAGGGAGACGGAGTCGATCGCCTCGGCCTTGGCGATGAGCTCCTCGTCGATCTCGTCGACGGTCTCGAAATCCTTGTCCCCGTCGCTGACCCCGATTCCCATCTCGCGAAAGACGTGGAAGATCCGCTCCAGGTGGTCAGGCTCGACATCGATCTCCGGGAAGGCCGCGAGGATGTCATCGGGCGTGAGGTATCCGTGGTCCTTGCCCTTGATGATCAGCGCCTCGGCGGCGGAGACCAGCAAATCTGCGCCGGAAGGCGGCGGCAGGGTGGCTGCTCGGGATCGGGTCGTGGTGGTGGCTGCGGTCATCTCAACTCTGTCTCAGGCGGCGCAGGCTGACGCCCGTTCTGCGAGTCCGCCGCGTGTTCACAATAATTGCCGAGGCCGTCTGCGTGTGCCGATTCGGGCAATCGGAATATGAGGATCCACGCGGGCACGAGGAAGATGGTGGCTTGCAAGGCTCTGGATCAAACATGCGCGGACGCCCGCGCGCGCCGGGCAACGTTCCTCGATCAGCGAACCGCCAGGGTGCGGCGCAGATGCGGGGCATCTGCCGCCAGACGGCTGAGTTTGGCGGCCAGCGCGTCGGCGTCCTCGGTGCGGCCCTCGTCCCGGGCGCGATGCATCTCGGTCGAGATGCTCACCAGCGCGCGCCGAACGCTCTCCTCGTGGATCAGCCGCACGCAGTCGGCCATCAGTTGCTTGATGGCCTGGGGCTCGGCCTCGTCCGCGAATTCGGGAACCTCGCGGACGAGCAGACCGGCGGCCCGCCGCTGGTCTCCCCCGCTGAGCCGCCGGAGCGTGAACCCCACGGGGTCGGTGGAGGCCGCGTCGAAGATGCGCCGCGCCGTCGGATTGGTGAACTCGTCAGGCGCGAGTCCGCTGTCTGATCTCAACGCCGCCGCCAGCTCCGGTCGGATCAGCACCACCCGGGCGAGTTGCGCCTCCCATGCCGGCATCGGCTCGTCCGCCTCGACAGGCTCTGGTTCGTCGGCAGCGCCCGCGGCCGGCTCGGCGGGCGCGGCGACCACGATCCTCGCGGGCCTGCGGACGCCGTCGCGCATCGAGTGGGCCAGGTCGGTGGTGAGCGAGCGGGCGCCGATATCGAGCCGGCGGGCCGCCTGCTGCAGGTAGAGCTCGCGGGTGGTCGCCTCGGGAATTCTGGCCAGCATCGAAACGGCCCGTTCCGCCGCGGCACGCCGCGCGTCGACGCTCCCGCCTTCTCCCATGGCGAGGGCGGCGTCGAGGAGCACCTGCCAGGCCGGCGCGGATTCGGCGATCGCCTGCGCAAAGGCGGCCGGGTCGCGGCGGACGAGCTCGTCGGGGTCCTTGGCACCGCTCGGCAGGCGGCAGATGCGAGCTTGGACGCCCTCGGCGGCGATCACGTCCACCGCGCGGGTCGCGGCGACCCTCCCGGCATCGTCGCTGTCGAAGCAGAGAATCAGCGTCTCGGCGATCCGCCCGAGGCTGTGTACCTGCTCGCGGGTGAGCGCCGTCCCGCTGCTCGCGACCGTATGGTCCACACCCGAGGCGTGGCCGGCGATCACATCGAAGTACCCCTCCACGATCACGGCGGCGTGCTCACGGGTGATCGCGGGGCGGGCGAGGTCGAGCCCGAAGATCGCAGACGACTTGTGATACGCGGCCGAGTCAGGGCTGTTCAGGTACTTCGGCTTGGCGTCGCCGAGGGCGCGGGCCCCGAAGCCGAGCACCTCGCCACGCTCGGCCCGGATCGGGAATACCAGGCGGTCCCGGAACCGGTCGCGGGTCCTGCCCCCGCCTCGTGCGGGGTGCACGAGACCGGCGTCGACGAGCTCCTCCACACTGGCGCCCCCCTTGCCGGTCAGGTACCTCGCGAGCGCGTCCTCTCCGGCGCCCCCGGCGGGGGCAAAGCCCACCCCGAAGCGCCGTGCCAGCGCCTCATCGACGCCGCGATCGCGAAGCAGGGCACGGCCGGGCTCGCCGGCGGGTGTGGCCCACAGCACGTGCTGGTAGTACGCCTGCGTCCTGGCGTTGAGCTCGATCGATCGGCGGCGACGCCGGCCGGTGCCGCGGCCCGCGTTGGGTCCGCTCTCGAGTTCCACGCCGGCGCGATCGGCGAGCATGTCGAGCGCCTGCCGGAAGTCCACACGCTCGATCTGTTCTATGAACGTGAGCAGATCACCGCCGGCGTGACAGCCGTGGCAGTGCCAGACCTGGCGTTGCGGGCTGACGGTGAATGACGGCGTCTTCTCCGCATGGAATGGGCAGAGGCCGGTCAGCTCGCGCCCCGCGCGATGCAGGCTGACGTACCCCCCGATGACCTCGACGAGGTCGAGTCGCGACTTGACCTCAGCGACAGCGTCCCCAGCCATGACCCGCCCGCCTCGACCGCTCGCTAGCGGCTGAAGAACCAGCGGCGGCGCCTGTTCGCGACGTCCTGCGGGTCGGGACCACCCGCCTCGAGCTCGCCGATCCGCCGATCTCGGTCGGCGAGGCGACGATCCTTCTCGGCCTGGGCGGCCGCGTGCTCGGCGCGGGCGGTTTGCAGCTCCAGTTGGAGTTGCTTGACCAGGTTCTGGCGAGAGTTCAGCTCGGCCTCGAAGCGCTGCCGCTGCTCGGAATAGATTCGCTGCTCCAGGGTCCGCTCCCAGCGATCGAGCAGCCCGGCGACGAGCTCGCGAGGATCGAGCGAGGTCATCGACGCCACGTCGCGGCGGGGCTCGTTCGAACCGATCTCGATCACCGACGCGGCGCGCCCGTGCGACGTCTGCGCCTCGGCAGCGAGTTCCTCCTCGGGCGGGGGGACGACCTTGTCAGGCCACGACGACGGCTGCGCCGTTCCGACGACGTCGACGGTCGGTGCCAGCTCGACCGGCGCCGCGTGGTTGGCCGTGTCCGGGGGCGGCGGTGGGGCCGGCGCGGCGGACCCGTTGGCCGCCGGACTCTCGATGCCGAGATCGCCGAGACGGACCATGTAACGCACGCCGTCGGGCCCTTCCTCGCGACGCGACGGGACGTCGCCGGCCTCGACGCGACGAAGCAGGATGCCGAGCGGGAGATCCAGCCGTTGCGCCACTTCCTCCACCGGAAGGTACGGCTCCGCACCCGGCGCGCTCATGGTGCTTGCGAGCATCGGCGTTTGTGGCCAGGACATCACAACAAAAGAGTAGGCGAAACGCTATACGCCGTGGGGAAATCGCCGGTGATCCGTTACGGGCGGCTCGGCGGCGCCGTGCGCTTCAGCGGGCCCGCACGTCCTCGTCTAGCGTCCGACCACCTCGATCGCATACTTCGAGTTGTCGGTGAGCACCACGATCCCACCACGTTGCTCGGTGATCACCGCTCGAACCGGCGACGTTGCGAAGACATCGGGTGCGTCCGCATGTTCGCTCACGGTACGGCGCACGGCATAGGGCATTCCGGGTGTCGGCGGCGACAGTTCATCACCTTCGACGACGTGACCGTCGTCGAGCATCTCGGGACGTCCGTTTCGCGTCGCGATCTTGCGGATCCTGACGTGCTCGGTCACTCCGGTATCGCGTCCATATATGGAGAGTAGCGACCCCAGCCCGTTGCCCGTACCCGGGAATCGCCCAGAAGCCGGCCGCAGCCGGCGTCGCCTCAGCGGTCCCGCTCCACCCGCGCCAGACGGGCATGCGCGGCCGCCAGGCGTGCGGCGGGCACCCGGAACGGTGAGCAGGAGACGTAGTCGAGCCCCAGTTCCTCGCACAATGCGATCGAGTCGGTGTCGCCACCGTGCTCGCCGCAGATGCCGACGCTCAAGTCTGGGCGGACCGCCCTCCCCTCCTCCACCGCGAAGCGCATGAGCCGCCCGACGCCGTCGCGATCGAGCGTCTCGAACGGGTTGCGCGGCAGCACCTTGTCCTCCACGTAGCGGAGCAGGAACTTTCCCTCGGCGTCGTCGCGAGAGACACCGAAGGTCATCTGGGTCAGGTCGTTGGTGCCGAACGAGAAGAAGTCCGCGGACTGTGCGATCTGCCCGGCGGTCAGCGCTGCGCGGGGAACTTCGATCATGGTGCCGACGAGATACGCCACCCTGGTCTTGGTCTCCTTGAAGACGTCCTGGGCGACACGGTCGATGACCTCGCGAGTCCGGCGCAGCTCTTCGAGGGTTCCGACCAGTGGCACCATGATCTCCGGGCGCACGTCGACGCGCTCCTTCTTCAGGCTGACCGCGGCCTCGATGATCGCCCGGGTCTGCATCTCGATGATCTCTGGGAAGAGGAGACCGAGCCGGCACCCGCGGAGTCCGAGCATCGGGTTCTGCTCGTGGAGGTTCTGCACGGCGGCGAGCAGCGTCACCTTGTCGCGGTATGACTTCTCGGGCTTGCCGAGCGCCTGTGCGCGCGTGACCTCGACGAGCAACTCCTCGAGGGATGGCAGGAATTCGTGCAATGGCGGGTCGATGAGCCGGATGATCACGGGCAGTCCGTGCATCGCAGCGAGGATGCCGCGGAAGTCATCGCGCTGGAAGGGCAGCAGCTTGTCGAGCTCCGTGCGGCGCTCCTGCTCGTTCGCGGCGAGGATCATCTTCTGCACGATCGGAAGACGCTCCTGCTGCATGAACATGTGCTCGGTGCGGCAGAGACCGATGCCCTGCGCTCCGAACTCACGCGCCCGCTCGGCATCCTGCGGATAGTCGCCGTTGGCCCACACCTGGAGCCGGCTCATCGAGTCAGCCCAGCGAAGCAGCTCTTCGAATTCGCCCGAGATCTTGTCCGGTTCGATCATCGGAACCGCCCCGGCAAGCACCCGCCCACGTGAACCGTCGAGCGTGAATGCCTCACCTTCCTTGACCGTCGTGTTGCCGGCGGTGAATTTGCGACCCTTCAGATCCACCTGCACCGATTCAGCGCCGACGATGCAGGGCTTCCCCATCCCGCGCGCCACCACGGCAGCGTGTGAGCTCTTGCCCCCACGGGACGTCAGCACGCCCTGAGCCGCGATCATGCCATGGACGTCGTCCGGGTTGGTCTCGACGCGCACGAGGATGACCTTCTCGCCTTTGCTGGCCATCTCCTCGGCGCGGTCGGCATCGAAGACGGCCTTTCCATATGCCGCGCCTGGTGACGCCGCGAGGCCTGTGGCGAGAACGACGACCTTCGCGGACGGATCGATCCGCGTATGCAGCAGCTGATCAACCTGGTCGGGTTCGACACGCAGCAGCGCCTCACGCTTTGTGATGAGCCGCTCGTGGACCATATCAACCGCGATCTTCACCGCAGCCTCGGCGGTTCGCTTGCCACTCCGCGTCTGCAGCATGTAGAGCGTGCCGCGCTCGATGGTGAACTCCATGTCCTGCACATCGCGGTAATGCTTCTCGAGCGTGCGTGCAATTCGCTCGAACTGCTTGTAAGCCTTGGGAAGATCACGCGCCATGTCGGAGATGGGCTTCGGGGTGCGAATGCCGGCAACGACGTCTTCGCCCTGCGCGTTGGTCAGATACTCGCCATAGAGCTTCCGCTCGCCCGTCGATGGATCACGGGTGAAGGCGACGCCCGTGCCCGAGTCGTTGCCCATGTTGCCGAACACCATTGACTGGACGTTGACGGCGGTCCCCAGATCGTGGGCGATGTGGTTGTAGTTGCGATAGTCCGTCGCCCGCTTGTTGTTCCACGACTCGAAGACCGCGCCGATTGCCGCGCGCAGCTGCGCCATTGGATCCTCGGGAAACCCGGTGCGCGAGTGGCGCTTGACAATCGCCCGATACTCGGTGATCAGTTCCTCGAGCGCCGGAGCGCGGAGGTCGGCGTCGGTCTTCGCCTTCTTGCGCTTCTTCATCGAGTCAAGCGCATCCTCGAAGAGCTGACCGTCGATGCCGAGAACGATCTTGCTGAACAGCTGGATGAACCTGCGATGCGCGTCGAGCGCGAAACGCCGGTCCTTGGTCAGCTTTGCGAGACCCTCGAGCGTGGCCGAGTTGAGGCCGAGGTTGAGGACGGTGTCCATCATACCGGGCATCGAGAATTTCGCTCCGCTGCGCACACTCACAAGGAGCGGATTGCGCGCATCGCCAAATCCCTTGCCGGTGGTCTTCTCGACGACCTTGAGCGATCTCTCCACCTGCTCCCAGAGGCCGTCGGGAAACTTCCCGCCTTTGGCGTAGAAGGCGTTGCAGGCCTCGGTCGTGATCGTGAAACCGGGTGGAACCGGGAGGCCGGCGCGAGTCATCTCGGCGACGCCGGCGCCCTTGCCGCCCAGCAGGTCGCGCATCGAGGCACTGCCCTCGTCGAAGCGATACACCCACTTGTGCGCGCGAGGCCGGACGGCCACGTTCCGCGTTGCCCCGCCGCGGGTTGCGGCGGTGCGCGACCGCGTCTTCGACGACTTCGTGCCCCGGGTGCTTACCGCCATTCGCCAGCCCTCACCGTGATGGTTGTTGCGTGCGCGAAGGCGCCACGCAAGGCGTGAGCGTAGCATCGGGCCGCCGCGTGGCCGAACCGACGCGAGCCGTGGCGCGCGCCCGGGTTGCCGAAGCTGGTTACTTCCCCTTCCCGGAGGCCTTTTTCGGCGTGTGGTGGGCCCTGGGCTTCGACCACTCGGCCCGCTTCGGCGGGCCGGTGACCCCAGCCTTGTGGAGAGCAGGCCCCAGGCGCGTTTTCATGAATTCGTCCTGGTCTTCCTGGGACTCCCAGACCTCGACGACGATCCATCCGCCGCCCTCGGTGGGGCCGGCCAGATGGGTGTGCAGACCGGGGGGCCAATCGCCCTCCCCGGAGTCCATGTTGATCCCGAGTGTCTGGTTGACCCGGTCGTACGCGTCGGCGCCGAAGCCCTCGAACTCAAGGACCAAAATCTCAGCCATCTCTTCTCCACCTGGGTGAACCCGTGGCCCGTCCGCATGGGCCGCTGTGATCATTGCAAAAGGGTCAGCGGGTCTACACGATCAGCATCGCGTCGCCGAACTCGTGCCAGAGATAGCCGCGTTCACGAACCTCGACGTAGGCGCGCTCGAGCAGGCTCCGGTCGAGCAGCGCGCCGAGCATGTCCAGGTGCGTCGCAGGCGGCTCGTGCAGGCCGGTGAGCAGGGCATCGACGGCACGCAGCCGGGTGTTCGGCGTGATCACGAGCCGCGTCCAGCCGCTCATCGGCTGCACATGTCCCCGCTCGTCCGCGGCCGTCTCGAGGGTGCGGATGACGCTGGTGCCGACCGCGATCACCCTGGATGCGCGGTTGACGCGGGCGGCGGTGTCCGGACGGACTTCGAAGCGCTCCTCGATGAGTGGTTTCTGCAGGTCGACATCGTCGTCCTGGAATGAGCTGAGCCCGCAGTGCAGGACGATGTCGGTCACGTCGACGCCACTCCGCCGCAACGTGCCGAGCAGCTCCCAGGTGAGGTGGCGGCCGGCCGAAGGGGTCTCGACCGAGCCGGGAGTGCCCGCGTACACCGTCTGGTAGTGCTCGAGCGGGACCCGATCGGGCACGTACGAGTAGCGGATCGGCTCGCCGTCGCTGAGCAGCGTCCGAACCGGGTCACCGCTCTCGACCGACATGCGCCAGAGCAGCGGGGCGTCGCCGCGGGGTTCGAGCACCCGGAGACGGAGCCCACCCGGAGCGCGGAGGATCTCGCCCGGGTCGAGCGGGACGTTGCGATGCGGCGGCGCTGTCTCCACGGCGAGCGCATCCCACTCGCCGTCACGGAGTGCGCCCGGGCGAAGCTGGACCTGCGCTGCGCCCTCGCGGTCGACCCGCAACGCGGCAGGCAAGGTGCGGCTCGAGTTGACCACGAGGACATCCCCTGGAGCGAGTTGCTCTCCCAGCCGAGCGACGATGGTGTGGCTGATCCGGCCCGATGCCCGTTCCACGACGCACAATCGCGCCCCGTCCCGGCGCATGCCACGAAGCTCGGCGGGGAGCGCCGCGCGCAGCTCACGGGGTGCCGCGATCATTCGAGGCTCGCCATCTCGACACGATCGGCTGCCGGCAGGCGCCCCACCACCAGGGTGATCAGGCGTTCCGCAACATCCTCGGGGCGGAGGAGATCCTCCGGGTTGGCCCCCGGGTCCGCGGCCATGTGCATCTCGGTGTGCATGTCGCCGGGGTCCACGCTGATGACGCGCACCGCGGTGTGCTGCAGCTCCGCCGACCAACTCCGGGTCAGCGCATCGAGCGCCGCCTTGGACGCGCTGTAGAGACCGAGGCCGGCAAAGCCGATCAGCGCGGCGTCGGTGCTGATGTTCACGACGAGCCCCCGATTGCGCAGCAGCATCCCGCCGATCACCGCCTGGGTCAGGCGCAGCGGCCCCAGCACGTTCGCCTGCAACACGTGCTCCAGCGCGCTCGATGGGGCGTCGGTCAACTGCGGCGGCGGCAGCGGGCCGAGCTCTGCGGCATTGTTGACCAGAACGTCGACGCCACCAAAGCGTTCGAGGGCAGTGGCGGCGAAGCGCTCGACGTCGGCGGCGTCCGAGACGTCGGCGAGCACCGCGAGCACCTCAACGCCGAGGGCTCGGCACGTTTCCGCCGCAGATTCGAGCGCCTCGCCGCGTCGCGCGCAGATGGCGAGCGATGCGCCCTCTCGAGCAGCCGCCGCTGCGAGCGCGCGCCCCAACCCTCGCGAGGCGCCGGTGATCATGACCGTCTTTCCGGACAGTGTTCCCATGTCGTCCATCCTGCGCGTGCCGGCGCTCGGGCGCGTCCGCCGGATGCCGCACCGGCCCGTCCGCCATTGGGCGGACCGTCAGTCGACCAGACCCTCGCGAATGGCGAGCACCGCGGCCTGGGTCCTGTCGGTCACCCCGAGCTTCGCAAGCACCCGGCTGACGTGGGTCTTGATCGTCTTCTCGCCGATTCCCAGCCGCTGCGCGATCTGCTTGTTGGCGAGCCCCTCGACCACCAGCCTGAGGACGTCACGTTCCCGGGGAGTGAGATGGTCGGACGTGGGGCGCGGGGATCCGCTGCGGCGCATCAATCGCGCTGCGACCGACGCATGCAGCGCCGGGCGGCCGGCGTGGACGTCGCGGATGCCGTCGGCCAGCGCCTGGGGATCGACGTCCTTGAGCAGGTAGCCGGCAGCTCCTGCCGCGATCGCCGCGAAGATCTGCGCGTCGTCGGCAAAGCTCGTCAGCACGAGCACGCGGACGCCGGGTGCGACCTCGAGCAGACGGCTGATCGCCCCGATCCCATCGCCCTCGGGCATGACCAGGTCGAGCAGGACCACGTCGGGAGACGACGTGGCCGCGACGCTGACAGCCTCGCCGGCGCTCGCCGCCTCGCCGACCACCTCGATTCCTTCCTGAAGGCGCAGGAACACGCGCAGCCCTTCACGAACGACCGAATGGTCATCGACGATGAGGAGCCGGATGGGCGCATTCATCGCGCCACGCGAATCGGAACGCTGACGCTCACCGTCGTCCCAGCGCCCGCACCCGTCCGGATATCAAGACGGGCGCCGACCTCCTCTGCGCGTTCGCGCATGGTCGCGAGGCCCATGCCGCGCCGCGTCCGCGGCAGCGCATCGATATCGAAGCCGGGGCCGTCGTCGTGGACGCGCAGGGTCAGCTTCCGCGCCCCCGCCCGCAAGGTCACACGAATCGACGACCCGGGCGCATGACGCATCGCGTTGTGGAGCGCCTCCTGGGCGATCCGGAGCAGCGCGTGCTCGCTGTCGAGCGGGAGGCGCACGCCCTCGGTCGTGTCGACGACGACGCGGGCTCCGCTGGTGCGCAATGCCTCGGCGTGGTCGGCGAGGGTCGCGGCGAGCCCGTCACGCTCGAGGCTCTTGGGGCGGAGTGCTTGGACGAGGCCCCGCAACTCCTGCAGCGCGGACGTGGTGCTCTTTTCGAACCCGACGATCGCGGCGCGTGCTTCGGCATCGCGGGTGGACAGCGCCGCGGCTCTGGCGGCGAGCACCAGGCTGAAGAGCGTCTGGGTCGCGGCATCATGCAACTCACGCGCAACCCGGTTGCGTTCCTCCACCACCGCGAGCCGCTGCGACTGCGCGTACAGCTCGGCGTTCGCGATGGCGACACCCGCGTAGGCGGCGAGCGTCTCCAACCTGCGCGCGTCCGTCCTGGTGAAGTGGCCGGAACGGTGTCCGCTGACGAACAGGTTGCCGAGCACCCTCCCTCGGTGCGTGATCGGCACACCCAGGAAGTCGGTGAGCGTCGGATGGTGCGCGGGGTAGTACGAGAAGCGTGGGTGCCGCCGGATGTCGTCGAGCAGGATCGGACCTTCCTCGAGGAGCGCGCCGAGGACGCCGTGGGTTCGTGGCAGCTCACCGATGATCGCCGCCACCCGCTCGCTGATGCCCGAGGTGACAAACCGCGCGAAGCCGCCGCGACCGTCGGGCACCCCGATCGCCCCATACCGAGCCGAGGCCTGACGCCTCGCTGCGCGGACGATCCGCTCGAGCACGGCGTTGAGGTCGGGCGCGTCGCCGAGGGCCAGGAGGTCGAGCACACCGGCGGCCACCGCGTCGGTGTCGCTGCGAGCACTCACTGGACGCTACCCGTCGTGTCCGCCATTCGCCCGCTCGCGCGCTCGTGCGCGCCCCGCGGCGAGTTGATCGTGCAGCGCATCGTGCAGACCGTCGATGGGCACGCGCACCTGCGACATCCCGTCGCGTTCGCGGATGGTCACGGCGTGATCGTTCAGCGAGTCGAAATCGAAGGTGACCGCCAGCGGCGTGCCGATCTCATCCTGCCGGCGATAGCGGCGCCCGATGGCCTGGGTCTCGTCGTACATGGTCGCGAAGCTGGGGCGCAGGTCGTGCTCGATGCGACGCGCGGGTTCGGTGAGCTCGGGCTTCTTGGAGAGCGGCAGCACCGCGACCTGCACCGGGGCGACATCGGGATGCAGGTGGAGCACCACGCGCTTCTCGCCGCGCACCTCCTCCTCGTCGTACGCATCGACCAGCAACGTGATGAAGATCCGGTCGGTGCTGACCGCCGGCTCGATCACAAAGGGGACGTAACGCTCGTTGGTCTCGGTATCGAAGTAGGAGAGGTCGCGACCGCTGTGCTGCATGTGCGTCTTCAGGTCGAAGTCGGTGCGATCCGCGACCCCTTCCAGCTCGCCCCACCCGAAGGGGTATCGGTACTCGATGTCGCTGGTGGCGGAGCTGTAGTGGGACAGCTCCTCTTTCGCATGCGGGCGAAGACGAAGATTCGCCGTGCGCACACCCATGACGTCGACGTGCCAGCGAAGCCGTTCAGCACACCAGTACTCGTGCAGCTCGCGGTCGCTCCCCGGCTTGCAGAAGTACTCCATCTCCATCAGCTCGAATTCGCGCAGGCGAAAGACGAAGTTGCCCGGGGAGATCTCGTTGCGAAATCCCTTGCCCTGCTGGGCGATGCCGAACGGCAGCCGGCGGCGTGTCGAATTGACCACGTTCGCAAAGTTCACGAACATGCCCTGAGCCGTCTCCGGACGCAGCCAGATCTGCGCAGCGTCCTCCTCGACGGGACCGATGAAGGTCTTGAACATGAGGTTGAACTGGCGTGCCGCAGTCAGCGCCCCGCCGCATTCGGGGCAGCCCGGAGCATCCGGCGGCTTGCCACGGGCGCGCCGCTCGTCGGCGAGATGGTCCTCGCGCCAGCGCTTCTTGCACGGGCCGGTGCAATCCACCAGCGGGTCGGTGAAGCCGGCCACGTGCCCGCTTGCGACCCAGACCTCGGGATTCATGAGGATCGCGGATTCGATGCCTTCGACGTCGTCGCGCAGCTCCACCATCGACTCCCACCAGCGATCGCGGATGTTGCGGCGCAAACGGACACCCAGCGGGCCGAAGTCGTACACGGCGTTGAGACCGCCGTAGATCTCGCTCGACGGGTACACGAACCCGCGCTGTTTGCACAGCGAGACGAGCTTCTCGATGACGTCCGACTGCGCCTGGTCCTCGGCCATGGCGGGTCAGTCTACCGGCAGCCTCACGGCACTCCGTCCCTCGATGGCGCGGAGCACGTCGATCGATCGCAGCCGGCGGTCGAGGTGGTGGGCCAGCTCCGCCTCCACGATGCGCTCGAGCGTCGCGACGGTGTCGGCGTCGAGCCGGAGCCGCGACCAGAGCTCCTCGTCCCCGTCCGCGGCCGCACGCAGCACCTTGATGACCCGCACCGCGCACTCCACCGCCTCAGGATCACCTGGAGCACAGCGGGCACAGAGCAGGCCGCCGCCGGGAGCGCTGAACCACGCCGCCGCTTCGGGAAGGCGGCGCTCGCAGCTCGCGCAGTCGAGCAGCTGGGGCGCGTACCCGAGCCGGTCCACCATCCGGCGGGCGAACCAGACGGTTGCGACGCGCGGATCCCGTTCCGGGTCGGCGCACGCCGTGAGTGCATTCGCCACCAGCGCGTAGATCTCCGGGTCGGCGTGGTGGCTCTCGAGCACGCGGTCGGTCAGTTCGGCACACAGTGAGGCGCACGCCGCACGGCGCGCGTCGCTGCGCAGCGGAGTCGCCGCAACCGTCTCCGCCTGGGTGAGCACGTCGAGCTCGCCCCGCCCCCGCGCGAGTTGCATGCGGCTGCGCGTGAAGAGGTCGGTGCGCGACGCGAGCCGGCTCTGACTCTTGCGTACGCCGCGAGCGATGACGCCGATCTTGCCGTGTTCGAGTGTCAGCACGGTGAGGATGCGGTCGGTCTCGCCGTAGTCGATGCGGCGGAGCACGATTCCCTCGTCGCTGTAGGTCGGCATCCGACCATCATGCGCACTACTGGTGGCGAGCGTGCGCAGGCGACTCCTCGTGGGTGTCCCGGGTCTCCTGCTGATCGTCGTGGTCGCCGGGACGAGCACCCCGGTCGCGCACCAGCTGGGTCGGGCTGGTGATGCGCACGGTCTGGATCCCCTGGCGGCGGATCGACTCGACGGTCAGGGTCGCGGTCCCCAGCTGGATGGTTGCGCCGACCTTGGGAATCTCCTGGAGCCGCTCGTAGACCAGGCCGCCGACGGTATCCGCCTCGACGTTCGGGACCTCGAGGTCGAGCGCTTCCTTCAAGTCATCGACGGGGAATCGCGCGCTGACCACAACCTCGTGATCGGAGACGATCTGCAGTTCCTCGACCTCGCGCATGTCGTACTCGTCGCGGATCGGACCGACGATCTCCTCGATGAGGTCCTCGAAGGTCACGATGCCGGCGGTGCCACCGTGCTCGTCGACGACCACGGCGATGTGCACCTTGCGTTCCTTCATCTCGCGCAGCAGCTCGCCGACGTGTTTCGCCTCCGGCGTGTAGTACGGCTCGCGGGCGACCTCTTTGAGCGCGCGCTGGTCGTCGCCGATCACGCCGTGGCGGAGCAGATCCTTCGCGTAGACGACGCCGACGATGTTGTCGACGTTGTCCTCGTAGATCGGGATGCGCGAGTAGCCGTACTCGATGATCACCTTGATCACGTCGGCGATGGTGTCGGTCGCCTCAACGGCAACGACGTCGACCCGCGGCACCATCACCTCGCGCACCGTCTTGTCGGTCATCTCGAGGATCCCGTGGATCATCTCGCGCTCCTCCTGCTCGACGATCCCCTCCTGCTCACCGACGTAGAGGAGCAGCTTCAACTCCTCCTCGGTCACGAACGGGCCGCGCACGCTATGACCCCTGGTCGCGGCACGGACGATCAGACGTGACATCGCGCTCAGCCCGCCGACCAGCGGCCGGAGCAGCCGGGTCAGGAGCTGGACGGGACCGCCGAGCACCAGCGCGAAGCGCTCGTTGAAGCGCAGCGCGAGTGATTTCGGCGCGATCTCGCAGAAGATGAGGACCACGATCGAGAGCACGATGGTGCCGATCACCTGCGGGATGCTGCGGAGGTAGCTGCCGATCAGCAGCGCGGTGGCGGTCGAGACCACGATGACCGCGACCGTGTTGAGACTGAGGATGGTCGACAGGTAGCCGTTCGGGTCGGCGTGCAGGCGGGTCACGGTTCGGGCACGCCTGTTGCCGTCCTCGGCCAGGCTTCGCATCCGGATCCTGCTCACGCTCGTGAGCGAGGTTTCCGCCGCGGCGGCGAACGCCGCGACGACGAGGCCGACGACGATGACGATGATGAGCGGGATCATCGACTCGGGGACGGCGGTGGGTCTGAGCCGCTCACCGGAACAGTTCGCTCACGCTCCGGCCCTCGTGGACGCGCACGATCGCCTCGGCGATCAAGGGCGCGACCGAGAGGATGCGGAGCTTGGGCGCATCGTCGAAGCTGTGACTGCCGTTGTGGTACGGGATCGTGTCGGTGATGCAGATCTCGTCGATCGGCGCTGCGTGGAGTCGCGCCACCGCGCCGTCACTGAGGACGCCGTGGGTCGCGACCACGTCGACGGATTTCGCGCCGCTGGCGAGGAGCGCGACGGCTGCGCCGATGAGGGTGCCGCCGGTCGAGATCAGGTCGTCGACGATCACGCAGACCGCGCCGTCGACGTCACCGATGACGTTGACGACCTCGACGGTGTCGTCGCGCGGGCGACGTTTGTCGATGACCGCGATCGGTGCGTCGAGGATGCGCGCCAGGTTGCGGGCGCGGTGCACGCCGCCGGTGTCCGGTGACACCACCACGACGTCGTGCCCGTGGCGTTCGCGCACGCGCCGCGCGAGGATCTTGGTCGCGATGAGCGCGTCCACGGGGATGTCGAAGAAGCCCTGGATCGCCTCGGCATGGAGGTCGACGCAGATCACCCGGTTGGCGCCGGCGAGCTCGATGATGTTCGCCATCAGCTTGGCGCTGATCGGATCGCGTGCCTGGGTCTTCTTCTCCTTGCGCTGGTACCCGTAGTACGGGATCACCGCGGTGATGCGCGACGCCGAGGCACGGCGCAGCGCGTCGAGGATGATGAACAGCTCGATCAGGTTGTCGCTGACCGGATGGCACGTCGGCTGCACCAGGAACACGTCGTGGCCGCGAACCGACTCGCGGATCTTGACGTCGAACTCGCCGTCCGCGAAGCGGGTGATCTCGCACTCGGCGAGACTGACGCCGATCTCGCGGGCGATTCGCTCACTGAGCTCGGGGTTGCCGCTGCCGGAGAGCAGCAGCAGCTCGCCGTAGGGGTTGGAGTCGGTCATGGCTGGGGCGGCCGCCGCGCCGCCCATCCCTCGATGTTGTGCTGCCGACTCCGGCCGACGGCGAGCGCGCCGGCGGGCACGTCATGGTCGACGAAGGATCCCGCGCCCACGTAGGAGCCCTCACCCAGGCGCACCGGCGCCACCAGGGTTGTGTTCGTCCCGACGAAGACCCGGTCCTCGATGATGGTCCGGTGCTTCGCCTCACCGTCGTAGTTGCACGTGACCGTCCCGGCGCCGATGTTCACCGCCTCACCAACGTCGCTGTCCAGCACGCACGAGAAGTGGCTGATGCGGGTTCCGGCCCCCACGGTGCTGTTCTTGACCTCGGCATGCGTCCCCAACTCTACCCCGGACGCGAGCACGGTATTCGGACGGACCCGGCAGTAGGAGCCGACCCGGACGTCGTCGCCGAGCTCGCACTGCTCGAGGTGGGCCGGGCCGACGACCACCCGATCGCCCGCGCGGACGTCGGTGAGCAGGGCCATGGGGCCGATCTCGCACCCGGCGCCGAGCCTGGTCGCGCCGCGCAGCGAGGTCATCGCCCGGATGACGCTGTCCCTGCCCACGACGACCTGGGCATCAACGTAGGTCGTCGCTGGATCCTCGAACGTGACCCCGGCGAGCATGAGCGCTTCGACGGCGCGGTGGCGAAGCACCGCCTCGGCAGCGGCCAGCTGACGGCGATCGTTGATCCCGACTACCTCGTCGGGGTCGGAGGCGATCACGCCCTCGACGGGACCGGTCAGGAGTGCGACGACGTCGATGAGGTAGTACTCGCCCTGGGCATTGGCGCTGCCGAGGCGGTCGAGCGCCGGCCAGAGCTGCGCTCCATCGAAGACGTAGACGCCCGCATTGCACTCCATGGGCACGGGTTCGCCGGGAGGCAGATCGGCCTCCTCGACGATGCTCAGGACGTGGCCCTCGGCGTTGCGGATGACCCTGCCCATGCCCGACGGATCGGCCGGAATTCCCAGCAGGAGCGTGCACGCCCGCGGGCTCGACGCATGGGCCTGCAGAAGGCGCTCAAAGGTCTCGGCTCTGATGAGCGGGGCATCACCGTGAGTCACAAGGACGGGTCCCGGGTCCCGGAACGCCTCGGGCACACTCCGCAGCGCATCGCCGGTGCCGAGCGCGCTCTCCTGCTCCACGAGCGTGGCGGCGTCGCCGAGCAGGTCGCGAACAGCTGTGTCGCCGCGTGGGATCACCACCACCGGGGCGCTCCCGGTGGCGGCGCGCACCGCATCGACCGAGTACAGGATGAGCGGGCGACCGCCGAGTGGATGAAGGACTTTGGGGAGGGCGCTGCGCATCCGTTTGCCCTGCCCCGCGGCGAGGATCACCGCGTGGGGCCCGTCACCCATGTACTCGCGAGTATACGGGCTCGCCGGAGCCGGGCTTCGGCGCCGCGTCCGTAGGATGGCAGCGATGCAGTCCTCGATCCTCGACATCGAAGGCCCGGTCTACGTCGCCGATTTCGGCGGGGAGGGCGCGGTGATGCTGCTCGTCCACGGCCTCGGCGGGGCGCATCTGAACTGGATGGCCGTCGCTCCGCAGCTGGCGGCCCGCAATCGCGTCTACGCGCTCGACCTCCCGGGCTTTGGACGGTCGCCGCTCGCCGGTCGGCGGTCGTCGATCGCCGCCAACGTCGACCTGCTGACCCGGGCGATCACCCGGCTCTCGCCGCACCCGATCATCCTGGTGGGCAACTCGATGGGCGGGCTGCTCTCGATCGGGGCCGCGGCTCGGCATCCAAGTCTGATCGAGGGGCTCGTGCTGGTCGACCCGGCCGTGCCGGCCCCGCGCGGCGAATTTCCGCCCCGGCTCGACCGTGTGTCGCGAACGTTCCTCGCGACCGCGTTCATGCCGCGGTGGGGCGCACGGCGGCTCAGCCGGGCGGTCGCGGCCCGAGGCGCCGAGAGCCTGGTGCGCGAGACCATGCGGCTGGTCACCACCGACCCGGGGCGCATCGACCAGGCGGTGATGGACGCGCACATCGGCCTCGAGACCGAGCGGCTTGCCGAGCCCACCTGGCACGAGTCCTTTTATTCGGCAACCCGTTCGCTGGTGGCGGCACTCGCGCTGAAGCGGAAGGTGCTCCGCTGGGTGCAGGAGGTCGTGGCCCCGACTCTGCTCCTCCAGGGTGCGCAGGATCGTCTCGTTCCCGTCGCCTCAGCCCGGAACATCGCGTCGCTCCGCCCCGACTGGGAGTACCACGAGTTCGCGGGCGCAGGCCACGTGCCGATGCTCGAGGTGCCCGGCGAGTTCGTCGATGTCGTTAGCGACTGGCTGACCCGGCAGGATGGCGGGGTGACGGGTGGTGTCGCCGCCGCCGCGGCCGGCTCGCAGGTCTGACAGAAGCCGGTCGCCGGTCCGATCGCCGGGTAGGATCGACGTTGCCACTGGGGAGTCGCCAAGTGGTAAGGCAGCGGACTTTGGATCCGCCATCCGAAGGTTCGAATCCTTCCTCCCCAGCCTTTGTGATGTCTCAGGCGGAATGCGGCCATCGCGACCCGGAAAGGGTCGGGCTCAGCCCCTTCAATCGTGCCGAAGACGGCTTTGAGCGCTTGGCGCTGGGACGCGGGCAGCAGCTCGATGGATCGGATGATGGGGAAAAGGAGCTGATGCAATCCGGCAAACGCGAGTTCGGCTTCGGACTCGACTCCGACCGTCGTCAGCTTCGCGAAGCCCAGCACGCTCGCGCGCTCACCGACGAGAGCCAGCAGCGCCGACTTCCCGATATCGGCCTCTCCTCGGATGACGACTGCGCCGCCGCCCTCGGGAAGGCGATCGATGAGTGCGTCCAAGCGTTGGACCTCGGCCTCGCGCCCGATCAGCTCGGCGGCCGACGTGCTGCGAGACGACTGTGGCATCGGCTGAGGATAGGCACCCGCCCGGAAAGGCGTTCAGGAACCCTGCTACTCGGTATGCGAGTGCCGTTCCTGCTCGAGGCGACGCTGGCGGCGGAGTTCGCGGACGCGCTGGATCTCGGTGACCTCTGCCGTCGCCGACACACGATCGACGGGACGTATGGGAGGCAGAGACGGGCCAGGGCGTGGTCGGGGTCCCGACCACAGTGCGGGCACGACGTCGAGCTCAGCTGCGAGCGCGTACGCGGCCTCCTCGTAGTTCGCCCGCCATCCTCTGAAATGCGGCCACGCGGCCTCGGGCTCACGTTCGAACTCGACTCCGCCGGCGCGGGCGTGCTCAGCGCCCGCGATGAATTCGTCGTGCGTCAGCTGGATTGGGTCGTCGGGGCCTGGGTCGTCGGGCACCGGATGCCCAATGCTCGCTGAAAGCTGGCGAAACGCAAGATAGCCGACGCGCATCATGTTGCGAGCCTGCGCGGGCACGGTGACCGGGCACAGCGCGAGGTGCATGGCGCCGCAGTCGAGAATCGAGAGCAGCGAGATGACCCAGGATCGGCGCGACACCGGCGACCGGAAGTACAGGAGCACCCTGTACGCGCTGTGGCTCTCGGAAACGTCCGCAGCCCATTCCATCCAGCGGTCGTAGATACCGCCCAGCCCGGCGAGGTTGTCGACGGCCGCCGTACGCATGAGGATCTCCGGTCCCCACCCGGGTGTCCCCGCCAGGCCCTCCAGCATCGTGACCAGGGTCTCCCGACGGTTGTACGCGGCATAGAGCACTGGCAGATATGCGATCTGGAGGGCGATCACAACCAGTCCGGTGAGCGCCGCGAGATACACGATCACGAGTGGTCCGCTTCCGCTCGGAGCGGCGATTCCGAGAGTCAGCATTGACGAGCCGGCAACGCGAAGCGCGTCGCCGATGTTGGCACTGAACGGCCAGAGAATCAGGGTGAATCCAACGAGGAACAGAAGAAGCCAGGCCAGCAGCGTCAACACCAGGAACAGCGCGGCCGAGTACGCGAGCAGGCGATCCCGCGCCTCGAAATCCCGAACCATAGACGCCGCCACGCGGATGGGGAAGCTCACCGATCGAAGCACAAGCGCGCTGAAGCCCGATTGCGTGCCGCGGGGAAGGATCGTCGTTTCGACGACGCTGGCGTACGTCGTCAGCACCAGCACGAGTCCAAGAGCGAACCCCAACCACGCCAGCGCCGTCACCGCCGGTCATCCCTCCATTCGCGCGCCGCAGTAGTACCACCGGCAGTCGCGCGCACGACTGCCACCGTGAGATTACCGATCACGGGGCCTGCTGCTGTCCACCGAGGGCGCGATCGAGATTGACGGCCGCGGTGATGAGCGCCAGGTGCGTGAGCGCCTGCGGGAAGTTGCCGAGGGCTTCGCCGGTCATCGACGTCTGCTCGGCGAACAACCCCACGTGGTTGGCATAGCCGAGCATGCTCTCGAACATGAGCCTCGCCTCGTCCAGGCGCGGGCGTTCGACAGTTCCGGCGCGAGTGAGGGCTTCCACGAGCCAGAAGGTGCAGAGGTTGAAGGTCCCCTCGGGTCGCGCACCTGCAGCCAGTGCTCGCGGTTGGCCGGGAACGATCGCTTGTCGGCAAGGCGAAGGGCGCGGTCGACGGCGACCCAGCACATGAGTTTCGAGTACACCCAGTGTCGCCGCCCGCCCCGCGTCTCCCAGATGCCATCGTCCTCACGCTGCCAGTTGTTGCAGACCCAATCCACCAGGCGACGCAGCGAGACCCAGAGGTCGTACGAGATCGGCGCGCCGTGCTTGTTGTACAGGTACACGGAATCCATGAGCTCGCCGTAGATGTCGAGCTGGACCTGGCCGGCCGCGTCGTTGCCGACGCGCACCGGTCGCGAGCCGCGGTACCCATCGAGCTGGTCCAGGTGCTCCTCGAGTGGCCCATCCGATCCGTGGATGCTGTACAGCAACTCGAGCGACCCATCGGGATTGAGGTGGCGACAGCGTGCCTCGAGGAAGCGCATGAACCCGGCCGCCTCCTCGGTGAACCCGATGCGCAGCAGCGCGTACAAGGTGAACGCTGCGTCGCGCAGCCACGTGTATCGGTAGTCCCAGTTGCGCGTCCCGCCGACCGTCTCCGGCAGGCTGCAGGTCGGCGCAGCGACGATGGCTCCCGTGGGCTCGAACGTGAGCAGCTTGAGCACCAGCGCCGACCGGTGCACCATCTCGCGCCATCGTCCTCGGTAGGTGCACCTGGCCAGCCAGGCGTGCCAGTAGTCGACGGTCGACGTGAAGAGCTCGCGCTCGCGGTCGGGGGAAAGGCGCAGATCGACACTACCGTCCTCCGCTTCGCCGAGCGCAAACGACACCTCCTCGCACTCGCCGAGGATGAACTCGGCGATCGCCGCGCCGCCTTCGACCCGGACCGGGACGTCCGCGCCCAGGGCCAGATCGCGCAAGGGCGAGCGAAACCACACGCCGCCCTCCGTCACCTCAGCGCGATGTTCCGCGCGGGCGAAGTCGAAGGCAGGAACGCATTGCATGCGAAGCGTCATGCTGCCCCGGATGCAGCGCACATGGCGAATCAGGCAGCGCCGTCGGTGTCGCGACTCCCCTTCGCCCACGGGCATGTAGTCAATGATTTCCGCCACACCGGACTCCGCAAGGAATCTCGTGACCAGCACATTGCTGTCAGGCCAGTAGAGTTGCTTGGCCCGGTAGTTCTCAAGGGTGGGCGCGATGCGGAAGCGTCCTCCCTTGTCGGCATCCAGGATGGCGGCGAAGACGCTCAGCGAATCGAAGTACGGGAAGCACAGCCAGTCGATGGAGCCGTCGGTCCCGACGAGCGCCGCGGTCCGCATATCGCCGATCACGCCGTAGCTCTCGATCGGTTGGTACGCGCCGGGGCGAGCTCATCGGATCGACGGGCTCTGCGTTTTCGGCCGAGTCAGCCGGCGGTTACCTTCGCGCGGTAGCTGCCCTGGCGGAACTCGTCGGTGAGCGACGGGTGGGACGGCTGCCAGCCCAGCTCGGTCCGGACCCTGGCGGCGTCGGTGCTCTGATCGAGCAGCAACACCTCCGCAAAGTAGTCGCCCAGACGCTTCCGAGCCTCGTCCTCGGAACCCGGCACCGCACCCGGAGCGCCGGCGGCGACCGCGGCAGCCCCGGTGAGCTCAGCGACGGTCGGGTTCAACCCGTTGCCGACAACGTAGTACCCGCGAGCCGTGTCATCTTCGAGCACGCGCCGGAAGACCTCTGCGAGATCGGCAGCATGAACGCTGGACCAATGCTGCTGTCCTGTGCCGAGCATGATCATGTTGCCGGCGTCGTCACGTGGCGAACCAAGCAACAGCCCCGGAATCGCACCGCCTCCATCACCGTAGGCCACACTCGATACGACCACGACGCCGCGCAACCCCTTGGCGTCGAACACTCGGCGCTCGTTGGCCTCCTTCCAGGCGACCATCGCGGGGGCGTTGAACGGCGACTGTTCGCTGATGGCCGTGTTGGCGCCGAAGACCCAGATACCGCTGATGCTGATGTACGGCTTGCCGGTGCCGTCGAAGGCTTCGATCGCCGCATCGACCACGGCGCTGTCGAGGGCTGCGCTGGTCTCGTCATTCGGGCTCGCGGTGTGGATCGCCGCATCCGCGTGCCGCAGCAGGCCCACGACCGCCGGACGGTCGTAGAGATCGACGACGGCCGGCTGAACCCCGGGGGCCAGCTTGTCCGCCTGGGCCCGGTCGCGAACGAGCGCGGTCACCACATGGCCGTGCTCCTGCAGCTCCCTCAGGACGTGAGATCCCACAAACCCGGTCGCTCCGGTGAGTGCCACCTTCATCTTCGAATGTCCTCCTGGCGTGATCCGTGCGAGGATCGAGCTTGAATGTTCAAACTTGAAATGTCAAGTGAACTGTCAAGTCTCGATTCGGGATCACTTGAAAATGGGAGTGACCAGGGTATGCTGACGCAATGGCCCGTCAACCGCGCCGAGGTGCCAAACAACCCCCGGTCAAGTGGCTCACCGCATCGGAGCTGGAGTCGTGGCTCTCCGTGGTGCGGCTGCTGACCTGGCTTCCCTGGTCGATCGATCAACAGCTGCGTCGTGATTCGAAGCTGGGGATGGTCGAGTATCAGGTGCTCGCCATGCTGTCCGACAGTCCGGATCGAACCATGCGCATGAGCGCGCTTGCGGAGGTCACAAACGCGTCGCTGTCGCGGCTCTCACACGTGGTCGAGCGTCTCGAGCGGCGGGGTTTCGTCCGCCGGGAACCGGATCGCACCGACGGCCGCTTCACCAAGGCCATCCTCACCGATGAGGGCTTCGCGACACTCGCCGCAGCGGCGCCCGGACACGTGAGACATCTCCGATCGCTGGTCATCGACGTGCTCTCGCCGGAGCAGCTGCGACGAATGGGTCGCGATGCCGCCCGCATCATGGCTCGCATCGACACGCCTGGAGCCGGCTAGCCGCTTAGCGCTGAGGCTACGCACCCCTTGACAGGTAACCAGATGGTTACCTATAATCCTGGCCATGGATGCCGTCTTTCGAGTACTGGCCGACCCCACCCGCCGCGATCTCCTGGATCGCCTCTTCCGCGAGGACGGCCAGACCCTCAACGCGCTGGCGGCCCACTACCCCATGACGCGTATCGGCGTCATGAAGCATCTGCAGCTCCTCGAGAACGCCCACCTGGTCGTGACCCGGCGGCGAGGTCGGGAAAAGCTGCACTTCCTCAACCCCGTTCCCATCCGCCTCATCCACGACCGGTGGGTGAGCAAATACGCCGAACCCTGGGTGGCAACGCTCAGCGAGATCAAACAGCAATTGGAGAAGCCCATGGAGAAAATCTTCGAGATCTACATACGCACCACACCCGAATTGCTCTGGAAGGCGATCACAGACAGCGAAATCCGCACCAAGTTCCAGTTCGGCAATCACGTCGAGTCGACGTGGGCTCCGGGGTCGCAGTACCGGGTGACCAACCCGCGTGCCGGTGCCCTGATCGAAGGCCAAAACGTCGAGGTCGATCCCCCTCGCCGGCTGGTGCAGACAGCGCTTGCGCTGTGGGGTGACGACGTAAAGACGGAAGGCACGTCTCGGGTCACGTGGGAGATCGAGCCTGTCGGCGATTCGTGCCGCCTGACGGTTACCCACGACCAGCTCCGTGAGGGTGCGAACGATCAGCTCTTTGGCGGCTGGCCGATGATTCTGTCCGGCCTGAAAACCTGGATCGAAACCGGGGAAGTGCTCACGACCCCGGGATCGTTGATGTACGGATGACACAAGGAGGCGACCCAATGGCTGACACGCGAACCACGAATGGAATCACCGACATTCGAACGGTGGGCATCCCCGTACTCGATCAGGAGAAAGCGCTTGCCTTCTACGTCGGCACACTCGGATTCGACAAGCGACTCGACGTTCCGATGGGCGAAGGCACGCGTTGGATCGAGGTTGGTCCGCCTGCCGCGGCGATCACGATCGCGCTGATTCGCGCCCACGACGGCGTCCCTGCGGGTGTCGAGACGGGAATTCGGTTCACCACATCCAATGCGGATGCGAGCCGCGCGGATTTGATCGCCCATGGCGTCGACGCTGACGAGGTGTTGCGCTGGCCGGGCGTACCGCCGATGTTTGCCTTTCGCGACCAGGACGGGAACGGCCTCGAGATCGTGGAGGTGTCATAGCGTCATGGCGGCTTTGAACAAGCAATTCCGCGCCGCGCTGGAGAAGAGTCCGAGCAAGGGCGGATGGACCTATGTGGTGATGCCCGGCTCGGTGGAGTTTTTCGGAACACGTGGTCTGGTGAAAGTCCGCGGAACTGTCGATCATCAGCCGTTCCAAAGTTCGTTCATGGCACTGGGTGATGGAACGCACAAGTTACCGATCAAGGCCGACCTTCAACGTGCGATCGGAAAAGGCGCCGGGGACACGGTGACCGTTCGCTTGACCGAGCGGCTGGCGCACTAGCGATTTGTTGGTCGAACGCCAAGCTCCAGAGGCACGCGCACCGAGGGCCTGAACGCTAGATGGCTGTGCGACCGCCATCGGCTGCGATGACGGCGCCGGTGATGTAGCTCGCCCGGGGCGAGGCGAGGAATCCGACGACCTCAGCAATCTCATCGGCGTTCGCAGCTCTTTTGAGCAGGGTGGTCGTTCCCAGGTTCGCTGTGCGCTCGGCATCGGCGCCGCCTGTGTAGACCGGACCAGGGGCGATGGCGTTGACGCGGACACCCCGAGGGCTGAACTCCGCCGCCCAGGCCCGGGTCATGGACGACAACGTGGCTTTCGTCGCCCCGTAGGCCGCCCCGCCGGCAAGGCCGATCTGGCCGGCCATGCTGGAGACGTTGATGATGCTCCCATATCCCCTCGCCGCCATCTTCGGAGCAATTCCGGCCACGAGAAAGAACGGCGCCCGAACGTTGCTGACGAACAACGCGTCGAAGGTCTCGACATCGAGATCCGCTGTTGGTCCGAACCACGAGAAGCCCGCGTTGTTGACCAGCACGTCGACTTCGCCAATCGTGTCGACCAGACGCTGCAGATCAGCCGGATCGCTGAGGTTGGCAGCCACGAATCGCGCCTTCCCGCCCGCGGCGGTGATCGCTTCAACCGTAGTGGCTCCGCGCGGAGCGTCCCTGCCATGGACAAGGACCTCGGCGCCTTGCCGGGCCAACTGGAGGGCAATCGCCCGGCCGATGCCCGAGGTAGCACCCGTCACCAACGCCGTCTGGTCCTGGAGGTCTACGTCGTGGGTGGTCATGGGGACTCCTGTCATGCCGGCTCGTTGTGGGTAAACGTACAGCGCGCCCGACCAAGAAGTCAGAGCGTTCGCGCAACCCGATGTGCTTGAAAAGGGGGACGATGCGCGCGTGCCCATTGCCCTGATGCTGGCGACGCTGACCGACCGCCGCGACTTCGGTGGCGACTGGCTGCTCGAGCGCAAGTTCGACGGCGAGCGCTGCGTTGCGCGCAAACGGGGCGACGACGTGCGGCTCGAGTCGCGCACCGGCAAGGACCTCACCGGCACGTACCCCGAAGTGCATGCCGCCCTGCTCATACAGCACGCACGCGAGCTATTGCTTGATGGTGAGGTGGTCGCGTATGACGGCGAGCAGACGTCCTTCAGCCGGCTTCAGCAGCGTCTCGGCTCCACCGCGCCGTCCCCCCATCAGATAGCCGCCTACCCGGTGGTCTACTGCGTCTTTGACGTCCTCGAGATCGAGGGCGAGGACCTGACCCACCGGCCGCTCGAAGAGCGTCGCGCCCGACTGACGCGCGCAATCCGGCCAAGCGCCGCCTTGCAACTCTCCGAGGCCTGGCGGGACAACTCTCAGCGGCGGTTTGACGACGCGTGCCGTTCCGGCTGGGAGGGACTCATCGCCAAGCGTGCGGCTGCGCCGTACGTCCCCAGGCGTTCGAAGGACTGGCTGAAGCTGAAGTGCGTTTGGGAGCAGGAGTTCGTCATCGGCGGCTACACCGACCCAACCGGCGGCCGGACTGATTTCGGTGCCCTGCTCGTCGGTTATCACGAGGACGGCCGGCTCCGGTACGCCGGAAAGGTCGGCACCGGCTATACCGCGGCGATGCTCCGCGATCTCGGCGCGCGGCTGCGCTCCCTGTCGACATCGGAGCCGCCGTTCATGGACGCGAGACCGATTCCGCGCGGCACGCACTGGACCCGGCCAGAACTGATCGCGCAGATCGGCTTCGCAGAATGGACGAATGATGGCCGGCTGCGGCAGCCGCGTTTCCTCGGGCTCCGCGACGACAAGCGACCGGCCGAGGTGACTCGGGAGCTGCCCCGATGAGACCACGCCCTGAGCGCCGCGCGGAGGTCCGGGGGCTGAAGCCCGCCCAAGCTTCGGGTCGCCATGGCCGGTGAGACCGGCACCGCGGTGATTGCCGGCCGCTGCTTCGGCGACGGCGATCCGCTCTATGAGCACTATCACGACACTGAGTGGGGCTTTCCAGTGACTGACGAGCGTGCGCTGTTCGAACTCTTGAGCCTTGAGGCGTTCCAGGCAGGACTCTCCTGGCGCACCATCCTTGCCAAGCGCGACGCTTTCCGCAGCGCCTTCGCGAATTTCGAAGCCGATACCGTCGCGCGTTTTGACGCAGCAGACGTCAAACGCCTGCTCAACGATGTCAGCATCGTTCGCAATCGCGCGAAGATCGAGGCGACAATCGGGAACGCGCGCGCCACCGTGGAGCTGCGCGCCGCCGGCGAGCCGCTGGCCTCACTCCTGCGGCCGGATGCACGGGCATCACGGCAGCGGCCACCAGCCGCGTGGACCGACGTACCCTCGACGACGCCCGAGGCCGAATCGCTGGCGCACGAACTCAAGCGCCGAGGCTTTCGCTTCCTCGGCCCGACAACGCTGTACGCACTGATGCAGGCGTGCGGCGTGGTGGACGACCACCTCGCCGCCTGCCCGATCCGACCCGCCGCCGAGCGCGCACGCCGAGCCGCCGGGCTCATCAGATGAGTCCTTATACACACCGGACCGGTCGCGCGCGCCGTGTTCCTCACCGACGTATGCAGGGCGCGGCCGACAGCCGGCGAGCCAGGAAACCGGATCCTTCGCTTCGCAGGGGACATTGAGGTATCGCACCAGCATGGCGACGAGCTGATCGAGACGCATAAGGACGAAGCGATCTGGGAACTGATGTACTTCGGCCGTGCGCGCGATGAGTGGTTAGGACAGCAGGAAATCGAACGTCGTCCGAATGAATTCGTCCATCGGAGCGCGATCACCGATCAGCTTCGCCCGAGTGGCCGCACCCTCGTAGCCGTCGACAAGGTAGCGGGCGAGCGAGCCGACGTCGGCGTCCTGGGACAACTCCCCCGCGTCCTGCGCCTGAGCGAGAGCCAGGGCGACGGCAGCGCTCCAATTGTCGAGAGCGCCCGTCACCGCCCTTGCGATCTCCGTGCTGTGGGGGGCAAGTTCGATCGCAAAGTTGCCGAGCAGGCACCCCTTACGGACTCCACACCTCACGTTCTGCTCGATAACAGCCTCGAAATAGCCGCGAATCCTCTGTAGCGGCGTGCCCCCACCCGAGAGGATGTCGGCCGCGCCGGCCTCGACCACGTAGGCACCGACAAGCGCGGTGTAGGCACGCACCACCTCAACCCCCAGCGCCTCCTTGCTGTCGAAGTGGTTGTAGAAGGAACCCTTCGGCACCCCGGCCGCGTCGACGATGTCCTGGACGCTGCAGCCGTTGAACCCGCGCGCGTGAAAGACCTCCACGGCGCTTGCGACGAGCCGATCCCTGACGCTGGCTCGGGCCATCACCTCAGCATCTCGAACCGCTCTGCATCGTTCTCACCATTGCATGAATCCGCTCCGGAATGGCTTCCGCGCTCGCCGGAGTCCACGGTGGATCGGAGCGCCCGTTGCCTCGCCTCGGGGGCGCGGCCGGGTTCGGCCACCCGCGTCCACCGGTCGGATCTCAGATGGACGGGCGGGTCGAGCACGTGTAAGATGACCGGTCATATTAGCCCTTTGCAGCACCGCCAAAGGAGTTCCGCCATGCCGATGATCGACGTCTTCGCCGCCGAGGGCACCTTCCGCGACCGGCACGCGCTCGCCCAGGATCTCGCGAAGGCCGTGATGCGCTGGGAGCGGGTGCCGGAGATCCCCCTGTTCCTCGACAACACGGCCGCCTTCATCCATGACCTCCCCGCCGACGCGATCTCGAACGCAGCCGGCGACCGCAACTACATCCGTGTCCAGGTGCTCACGCCCGTCCACGTTCTCGATCGCGAGAAGCAGCTCGGCGTCGTCAAGGAGCTGACCGAGATCGTCGTCGCGGCGGCGGGTGACCCGAGCCTGGCCGATCGCACGTGGGTTCTGATCACCGAATCTCCTGAAGGCGGCTGGGGGATCGACGGCCACGCCAACACGAGCGATGACATCGTCGCCTCGGCACGCGCGGCGCTGCAGGCAAAAGCGTAGGTGAGCACGACGGGCGCGAACGCGGCGCCGGCCCACGCAGGAGGCGCTGGCCGCAACGATGACTTGATCAAGCCAACGTTCACGACGCTGGACGGGCTGACGATCCGTTACGCGACCAGCAAGAAGCCCGGGGCCGACGCCGTGATCCTGCTGAGCCCGTGGCCAGAAAGTATCTACGCCTATCTCCCGACGTGGCAACGCCTGGCGGAGCATTTCTCCCTTGTTGCGATCGATCTCCCCGGCTTCGGCCAGTCACAGGGACGCGCGGATCTGATGTCCCCTCGCGCGATGGGGGAGTTCGTTATTGGGCTGATAGCCAGCTTTGATGTCGACCGGCCCCATGCCGTCGGCCCCGACGTCGGCACGGGCGCGCTCCTATGGGCAGCGGTCACCCACCCAGAAGCCTTCAGCAGCATCGTCGTCGGTGCGGGCGGCGCGACCTTCCCGCTCCACGTCGACGGCCTGCTCAAGACCTTCATCGACGCGGGCAGCATCGAGCCCTTCAAGGACCTCGATCCCGCGGACGTCATCAACCAGTCGGTCGCGTCTATAAAGAACTATGACGTGCCAACGATCGTCAGAGACGACTATGCGAAGTCCTACTCCGGCGACCGCTTCGCGAAGTCCGTCGCGTACGTGCAGCGCTACCCCTCGGATCTCGAAGCGCTCGCTCCCGAGTTGCCATCTCTCGAGACGCCGGTGCAAATCCTCGTCGGCCGCGACGACCCCTACGGCTTGGCCTCCGATGCACGCGCGCTCGACGCGACGCTCGGTCACTCGCGACTGCAGATATTTCCCACCGGCCACAACGCATGGGAGGAAGACCCTGCCGCGTATGCCGATGCGATCATCGCCTGGGTCAACGGCGGATACCGAGGAGTGTGATGGGTTGACACAGATTTCTGGCCTGTGTCCGCCGTACCGCCCTCGCGGGCGTTCGACGCCCGGCTGACACCCACGACGCGGATCGCAGCGCTGCCATGAAAGCAATCGGGCTGACCGAGTTCGGCCCAGCCGCTGTGAAGGCTTCGTGCCACACGACGTGACATGACCCAGTTGTCCACAAAGCCGGCATCGGTGGGCGGCGCGACGGCTGCGCGCCTGCTGCCGCGCAGCGTCGCGTTCTGGGTGGTCGCGGCAATGGCGGCGATGGTGCCCGCGGCGTCGAGCGCCCCGAGTCCGCTGTATCCCGTGTACCAGGCCGAGTTCGGATTCTCGGCGCTCACGCTGACGGTGATCTTCGCGGTGTACGTCCTCGCTCTCATGGCGAGTCTTCTCACCGTCGGAAGGCTGTCCGACTACCTTGGCCGTCGCGTCGTGCTGGCGGGTGCCCTCATCGTCGAGGCGAGCTCGATGGCGTTGTTCCTCGGATCTGACGGAGTCGGCTGGCTGCTGGCCGCCCGCGTGGTCCAGGGGCTGGCGACCGGGGCCGCCATCGGTGTGTTGGGGGCATACCTGCTGGATCTGCAGCCGGGCGACGGGTCCCGGCTGGGCTCCCTGCTCAACAGTGTGGCTCCCACATTTGGCCTCGGAGTCGGCGCGACGGCAACGGGAATACTGGTGCAGTACGCCCCGGATCCGACCCGGCTGATCTTCGCGATTCTCACCGCGATCTTCGTCGCATCGGCCCTCGCCACCGTCGCACTCCCGGAAACCGCGCAGCGCGTGCCTGGCGCGGTGGCGGCGCTGCGCCCGCAGGTCGCGGTTCCGACGCGGGCACGACGTGCATTCGCGGGTGCCGTTCCAACCATCGTGGCCACCTGGGCGCTGGGCGGCTTGATTCTCTCGCTGGGTGGTTCGCTGCTCGCAGTCGTCTTCGAGCAGAGCAATCACGCCGTGGTCGGTGCGCTGATCGGCTTGTTCCCTTTCTCAGCCGCCGCGGCCGCGGTGGCGGGACGCGAGCTGTCGCCTTCGACCATGGCTCGCATCGGTAGCACGGCGCTGCTTGTGGGAACGGGCCTGTTCCTCGTCGCCCTTGGAACGTCCTCGATCGCCGTGTACCTCGCAGCGGCAATCCTCGCAGGTGGCGGCTTTGGATCCGCGTTTCTCGGGGCCCTGCGCAAGGTGAGCCAGCTGGCCGAGCCGCACGAGCGGGCTGCGTTGCTCTCGGCCGTGTACCTGGTCAGTTACCTGGCGTTCAGCGTCCCGGCGATGGTGGCGGGCCTGACCACCACCCACGTCGGACTGTTGAACACCTCCTTCGGCTACGGCGGATTCGTTGCGCTGGTGGCGGCAGCGGCGCTGGCCTTCGAACGGCTGACCGGCCGCGCTTACCGCGAGGCTGTCTAGGCGCCTGGTGGCGGTCTGAACCACGGCACAATGCTCACAAGCGCCCACATGCCGGAGACAACGATGCAGCCCACCATCAATGTGATCACGCTGGCCGTCAGCGATCTCGACCGCTCGCTCACCTTCTACCGCGACGGGCTCGGATTGGAATCTCCCGGCGTGGTCGGCACCGAGTTCACGGGCGATGAAACCACCCCGGATGGGGCTGTGGTGATGTTTCGATTGAACGGCGAGCTCGTTCTCGCTCTCTACCCGCGTACGGAGTTGGCGAAGGACGCGAATGTTCCGTTCGGGCCACCGAAGACAGGTGAGTTCAGTATCGGCCACGCAGTTGCCGGTAAGGAGGATGTGGACACACTCCTCGTCGCCGCAGAGGCTGCCGGTGCAACGGTGACCGATCGCGCGCATGACCGCCCGTGGGGGATCTACTCCGGCTATTTCCGTGACCTTGATGGGCACCTGTGGGAAGTCATGTGGAGCCCTCATGGCTGACGATCTCGTTGCGTTCCCCCTACTCGACGATCCCGTTGCCTTCCCCACCCTCGATGACGCCGAAATCGCGCTGCTGGACGCGCTGGGAACCCGGCGATCCGTGGACGCAGGCGAGTACCTCTATCAGGCAGGCGACGCCACCTACGAGTTCTTTGTGGTCCTGTCCGGAGAGGCCGAGATCCTGGCGCGGACCGACGGCGAGGAGCTGGCAATCGCGAGGCACGGTCCCGGGCGCTTCCTTGGTGAGTTGAGCCTGTTGACCGGCCAGCGAGCATTCGTGTCGGCCCGCGTGGCGGAGCCCGGCGAGGTGATCGTGGTGCCGGCGGACGCGCTGCGACGCATCCTCGCCACCAATCCCACACTCAGCGATCGGATCCTCGCCGCCTTTCTCGCCCGCCGCTCAGCGCTGCGCATCGGGGCCGCGGCCGTCATCCGCGTCGTCGGCTCACGATTCTCGCCCGGGTCGCTCGAGCTCCGGGAATTTCTGACCCGAAATCGCATTCCCCATGAGTGGATCGACGCGGACCGCGACGGCTCTGTTGAGCGCATCCTTCGCGATTTCAACGTGGCGCCCGACGAGCTGCCGGTTGTCATCGCCTCGGGAACGGTCCTGCGCCGCCCCACGCCCGGAGACCTGTCGTCCTACCTCGGGCTGACCATCGAAAGCATCCCGGACCGCTGCTTCGACCTTGTCGTTGCCGGCGGGGGTCCAGCCGGCCTTGCGGCAGCGGTGTACGGCGCCTCGGAGGGGCTGCGAACACTGGTGGTCGAGCGGATCGCGGTCGGTGGGCAGGCCGGGGCCAGTTCCCGCATCGAGAACTATCTGGGCTTTCCGACCGGCATCACCGGCGGCGACCTGGCCGAGCGCGCCTTCGTGCAGGCAGAGAAGTTCGGCGCCCACCTGACCAGCCCGTGCGCGGCCACCGCGCTCCGGGAACAGGGCGGGCACCTGGTGATCCGCCTCGCCGACGGGACCGATGTCGCCGCCCGCGCGGTGATCGCCGCCACCGGTGCGCGCTACCGGCGCCTGGACGTTTCTCGCCTCGATGAGTTCGAGGGCAACGGTGTGTATTACGCGGCCACCGAGATGGAAGCTCGACTCTGCAGCCCTGCACCGGTCGTGGTGGTGGGCGGAGGCAACTCAGCCGGACAAGCGGGGGTGTTTCTCGCGGAGTCGGGCAGCCCGGTCACCTTCGTGATTCGCGGCGATGATCTCAACAGGAACATGTCACGGTATCTCGTCGACAGGATCGAGGCTGATGCGCGCATCGATATTCGAACCAGCACGCAGATCACCGCCCTGGATGGAGCCAGGACGCTCGAATCGGTCACGCTGACGGGCCCCGACGGCGACGAGACCCTGCGATGCGTTGCCGTCTTCTCGTTCATCGGGGCCGAGCCGGCATCGGAGTGGCTGTCGGGATGCGCTGCTCTCGATGAGCGCGGTTTTCTGCTCACCGACCGTGCACTCGACTCGGGGCGCGACGACGCTCGGTGGGGTGAGCTGGATCGCCCGCCGCTCCCCTTCGAGACGAGCTATCCGGGGCTCTTTGCGGTCGGCGACGTGCGCGCCGGCTCGACCAAGCGAGTCGCGGCAGCCGTTGGAGAGGGCTCCGCAGCGGTCCGCTCGGTCCACGAGTACCTCGCGTTCGCGCACTCGTCACGGACTCCCTGAGCACCGGCCTCCGGGTCACCTGATCGCGGCGTCACACTCCTGAGTCGTGGATACCGCCCGCCTGTACCACGGCCCGCTGGAGGACTTCGTCGCACGGAGATCGGCATTGGTACGCGAACTTCGAGCCACGGATCCGGAGGCAGCTCTCGCCGTCGGCAAGCTGCGCAAGCCTTCCGTGGGCGTGTGGGCGATCGACCGGCTCGCCGTGGACCACCCCGCGCTGATCACCGCGCTTCTGGCGGCCGGAGCCGATGCGCGGGACGCTCACCAGAACGCCGCCGCGGGGACGGACAGCCGAGAGGATCTCCTGGCCGCCACGGGGCGGCTGCGCGATCGAGTCGAGGCCGCGGCTCGTGCCGCCACGGGTGTGCTCGCGAGCGCCGGACACGCCGCGAGCGACGGGACCCGCCGCCGGATGCGCGGCACGCTCCAGGCGGCTGCAACCGGCGGGGCACCCGAACGCCGCGCGCTGTGGACCGGCACTCTCGATCGCGACCTCGATGCGGCCGGCTTTGGAGCAATCGATGATCCCGGCAACGACGATCCCGAGCTTGCGGCAATCCTCGAGCCGATGCGCCGGCGGACTCCTTCGGACCCACGTGGACCGACGCTGGACCGACCAGCTGCCCGCCTCGAAGTCGTTGCGCACCGCCACGCTGAACGCGATGCGGCGAGGCTGGATGAAGTTGCGGCGCGTGCACGGGTCGTTGCCGACGAGAAGCGGCGGCAGGCGGACCGGCTGGCGACGGACGCGAGTGTTGCCGCCGAGAAAGCGTCGGATGCCGAGCAGGCCGCCGACGCCGCCTCGGAAGCCGCACGAGCGGCGCACCTTGCGCTCGATTCTTGACCGGTGCCTGCCTGAGCATTGCCCTCCGTGGACAGCGCAAGCCCCGCCGCGCACCGCGACGGGGCTTGGTGACTGATTCCTAGGCGGCGCGCTCCAGCTGTGGCGCGGGCAGCACGCTGCGGGTCATAGGAGCGGCTGGGACGCGCAGGATCCGGGCGAGCCACACCGGCATCCACCAGTTCCAGCGGCCGAACAGCGCCACCATGGCCGGCACCATCAGTGCCCGCACCACGACAGCGTCGACGAGGATGCCGGCGCCGAGCCCGGTGGCGAGAATCTTGATGTCGGTCTGCGGTCCACTCGACATCGACAGGAACGTGAGCATCAGGATCAGCGCAGCACTGGTGACCAGCCGTCCAGTGCGACCGACGCCCTCGATCACCGCCGCACGCGCCGACCCGGTGTTGTCGTACGCCTCGCGGATGCGGGCGATGATGAACACCTCGTAGTCCATCGAGAGCCCGAAGAGGAACGCGAACACCATCAGCGGCACCCACATGGTGATCGCACCCGATGCAGGGATGCCCCACAGGGCCTGGCTGCCGTGGCCCTGCTGCCAGATGAATGTCAGCGCGCCGTACGCCGCGGCTAGGGACACCAGGTTGAACACCACGGCTTTCAGCGCGAGAACCACTGATCGGAAGGCTCGCGCCAGCAGCAGGAAGGTCGCGACCGCGATCAACGCCAGCATCAGTGGGAAGTTGCCGTAGACCGCGTTGTCAAAGTCGATCAACTGCGCTCCATCACCGGCGACGCCGACGACCGCCGGATTGGAGCCGATTGCAGCGCGGACCGCGCGCACGGTGTCCTGTCCGGCGCCGAGGCTGCCCTCGGCGACCGGCAGCACCGTGATCAACGCGCTGTGGGCGCGCTGTGCGTCCGGGGTGGTGACCGCCGTGTCGACACCCTGCTCATGCGCGAGCGTTGAGGTTTCGCTCGTTGCTCCGTTGGTCAGCACGACGATTGGAGTGAGAACCCCACTGGGAACGCCGCCGGCCGTCAGGGTGGTCAACGCGTCACGGGCCGGGCCGGTCGTGGAGAGCGACGTGCTCGCCGGCTCTCCGAGCTGCAGTGACAGCGCCGGAAATGCGATCAGCCCAAGAATGACGGTGCCGAGGATTGCCGCCGCCCAGCGGTGGCTGTATACGCCGTGTGCCCATGCACTCCACATCCGGCTCGCGCCGTTCTCCTTGCGGATGCGCGGCCAGTCGAGACGCGGCCCGACGGTGGCGAGCACGACGGGCAGCAGGGTGACCGCGACCGCGACGGAGACGAGCGGGACCAGCACGCCGCCATAGCCGACGCTCTGCAGCATCGGCACCGGGAGGACGATCAGCGCGAGCAACCCGAGCGCCACCGTCAGCCCGGAGAACACCACCGCCCGCCCCGCGTGCGCCATCGCCGCCTCGACTGCCGCGACGTTGTCACGTCCGTGCGCGCGCTCCTCACGCCAGCGAGTCACCACGAGCAGGGAGTAGTCGATGGCGACGCCGAGGCCGATGAGGGCGATCAGGAACTCGACGATCATGCTGACGCCCGTGAAGGTGGTGAGGCCGAGGACGAGGAGGAAGGTCGACAGCACCGACGTCGCGCCGATGATGAGCGGCAGGAACGCGAGAAAGCTGGCGAAGACAAAGGCGAGGATCACCAGCGCGCCGAGCCCGCCGACCATGGCCTCGACGAGTACGCTCGCGCCACCACTCTTCGCCGCCACCGGCGCCTGCAGCAACGTGATGCTGGTGAAACCGGTGTGCCAGCCCGCGGGGGTCGCGGACGTGACAGCCGTGGCGATGACCGGCTCGAGACCGCCGGACCCGTCGTAGTTTGCCGGTGGCAGGAAGGTGAGCGAGAACGTCGACCGTCCGTCGCTGGTGATGAACGCGGAGTCGTGCGTCGACGCGTAGTCGACCACGTGCACCCCCGGACTGACCCGGGCAGCATCGAAGATGCTCGCGGTGGCCGCGGCCACGCTCGGTGTGGTGATGCGCTGACCTCGAGGAACCGTGACGACGGTCACGAGCGGCGCCTGTGCCGTGCTGCCGTACTCGGAGATGATGCGGGCGTCGGTCGTGATCGCCTGCCCGGGCATCGAGAAGCTGTTGGTCATCCGGCTTGTGGTGAGCCCGGCGGTCATTGCGCCGGTGACCGCGGTCGCGAGCCAGAACAGCACGATCAGGGCCCGGTGCCCGAGCGCAAAGCGGGTGATGCGGGTCATCTGATTGCCTCCTTGGTGACGCCGGGCTCTGATCAGCCGACGCCCTCAGTCTCGGCAGCGCCCACGCGTGCGTCGTCCCCCGGGAGGAGGCAATCTGCATACTCCAGGCTGCCTGTTCCTGATGACGCGTACTCCCCCGGGAGTAGTCGAACGCCTCTCGAGGAGGGATGCGTGCGCAGCCGCAGGGCCGTACGCTCCACGTGTGATCGCCGCCTTCGCACTCCGCCGCCGCCCCGAGAGCCGCTTCGATGTCAGGGATTGGATCCTCGCGCTGGTGATGCTGGGGGTGACCCTGGTCGGATCGATCGGCGAGGCCAATGGCCGAGTCAACGGCTTGGGGCAGACCGTGGTCTCCGGCGGGCACGCAGCGGTCCCGAACGCGAGCTGGATGGTGTTCGTGCTGGTCGCGATCGCCGCCGTCAGCCTCGCCTGGCGGCGGCGGTTCCCGCTCACCGTCCTGGGCGTTTCGCTCACCTGTGTCGCGGTGTATTCATTGCTCGGCTACGTCAACGGCACGGCCCTTCTCGACGTGATGATTGCGCTCTACACGGTGGCGACCATCGTGTCGAGCCGCGAGGCACTGATCGCCGGACTGGTGACATTGGTGGCTCTGCTGGTGACGACGGCGATCGGCAATCCCTTTGGCGCACTCGGTGGTGGCGAGTTCCTCATTCCCGGTGAGATCGTGGCGGCCGTGTCGATCGGCGTGGCCCTCGGCAACCGCCGTGCCTACCTGCGCGCGGTGGAGGAACGCGCGGATCAGGCTGAGCGCACCCGTGAGGAGGAGGCGGCGCGACGTGTCGACGCTGAGCGGTTGCGCATTGCTCGCGAGTTGCACGACGCGGTGGCGCACACGCTGTCGATGATCAACGTGCAGGCAGGTGCCGCTGCCCACGTCGCGCGCGAGCACCCGGAGCAGGCCGCCGCCGCGCTCGAAGCGATCCGGATCGCCAGCAAGGAGGGGCTGCGCGAGATGCGCTCGATTGTCAACGTGCTGCGCCAATCCGACGAGGTCGAGGCGACTCAGCCTGCACCCGGGCTGGCGATGCTCGACGACCTCGTGGCTACGACGAACCGCGCCGGACTGAACACCACGCTGCGCGTCGTTGGGACACCGCGGCGGCTCGCTGCCACGGTGGATCTGGCCGCCTATCGCATCATCCAGGAGTCGCTGACCAACACCATTCGCCATGCCGGTCCGGCCAGCGCCATCGTCTCCCTGGCGTGGGGTGACGACCGTCTCGGCGTGGAGGTCCGCGACAGCGGACGAGGCGCATCCGCGAATGACGGCGCCGATGTCGCGGCTTCGGGTGCCGGCCACGGACTCGTGGGAATGCGTGAGCGCGCGCTCGCCGCGGGAGGGACGTTCGAGGCGGGATCGTCGCCGGGCGGTGGCTTCGCAGTGCACGCCGAACTGCCGCTCGACGGCAGCGCATGATCCGCGTGCTCCTCGCCGACGATCAAGCCCTGGTGCGGGGCGGATTTCGAATGCTGCTCGACTCAGCCGACGACATCGAGGTCGTGGGCGAGGCATCCGACGGCGCGCAGGCAATCAGGCTGGCGAGGGACACGGATCCGAACGTGGTGCTGATGGATATCCGCATGCCGGGGATGGACGGCCTGGAGGCGACCCGGCGCATCGCCGCGGACGCGGACCTTGCATCGGTTCGGGTGCTCATCGTCACCACCTTCGAAGCCGATGAGTACGTGTACCAGGCGCTGCGAGCGGGAGCGAGTGGGTTTCTCGTCAAGGACACGGAACCGGCCGATTTGATCGCGGCGGTGCGCGTCATCGCCCGCGGCGATGCCCTGCTCTCACCCGGTGTCACCCGGCGCCTCATCGCCGACATCGCATCACGGCCATCGGCCCCGACGGCGAACCCGGCCGGTCTCGCCGATCTCACCGCGCGCGAGCGGGAGGTGCTGACGTTGGTCGGCGGCGGTCTCAGCAATGATGAGATCGCGGCGCGGCTCTTCCTCAGCCCCCTGACCGCGAAGACCCATGTCAGCCGGACGATGTCGAAGATCGGCGCGCGGGATCGCGCCCAGCTGGTCGTGCTCGCGTACGAAAGCGGTTTGGTGGTTCCCGGCACCAGGGACCCCTGAGCCCTAAGCCGGCGTACGGCGACGAGTTCAGGCTCGCCCGTCTCAGACCGTCAGGACGACGTTTCCGATCTTCTGGTGCAATTCCACGTACCTGGTGGCTTCGACGACCTGCTCGAGCGGGTAGCGTCGATCGATGACCGCGCGGTATCTCCCCGCTTCCATGAGTTCCTTGAGGAAGAGCACGTCCTGCTTCGTGAACTTCGGCGGTAGTTGGTACACCACCTTCCGGTCGCCGACCCGGGCGGTCCACGCGGCCAGCGCCAGGTTCTTCAATCCATCCGTTGGCAGGTAGACGCCCCCGGCTTTGAGCGAAGCCTTGCAGCGCGCAAACGAGAGTTTGCCGACGGCATCGAAGATGACGTCGTAGGTCTTGCCGTTCTGGGTGAAGTCTTCCTGTGTGTAGTCGATCACCTCGCCGGCCCCGAGCGACCGCACCAGCTCGAAGTTCTCTGCCCTGCACACCGCGGTGACCTGCGCACCGAATGACTTCGCCAGCTGCACGCCGGCGGTGCCCATGGACCCCGACGCGCCGTAGATCAGCATCGACTGACCGGTCCTGACCTTTCCCGGCCGCAGGCAGTTCAGCGCCAGGATCGCCCCGTCGCAGACCGCCGCCGCCTCGTCGAAGGCTGCGCCGGCGGGCATCTGCGCCAGCGCGGCGCCTTCCTGCATGCAGATGTATTCGGCATGGGCGCCGAACTTCCACGGCTTGATCCCGAACACATGGTCACCAGCTTTGAACTCGGTGACCACCGTGCCGGCTTCCTCGACCTCGCCGGCCAGGTCGCTGCCGAGAATCCTCCGCCTCGGCCGGCGGACGCCGGTGATGAACCGGGAGAAGAACGGCTCGCCGGCGCGGAGCGCGCAATCGGACCGGCTGACGGTGGTCGCGCGGATCCTGATCAGGACCTCGTCGTCGCGGGGGACCGGCCGCGCGACATCCTCGACGCGCAGGACGTCCGGCGGTCCATACCTGTCGTGAACGACCGCTCTCATCGGGGCTCAGCGTCGAACCGGACCTGCACCCCAGCATGATGGGGATCGAGCGCGCTCTGGATCAACCTCTACGCCCGGCGCTACGTCAATCGAGCCCGAGCGATCGTTCGAGCTCCGCGATGGTCTCCTTCAGCCGCGCCGGCCGCGAGAGTGGAATCATCGACGCGCCGGTGAGCGCCGAGACGACCAGCGACGCCTGCGCGTCCGGATTCCGCGATCCGGCAAGCGAACCGTCGCGGGCGGCTTTGACGAGGAGGCCGCGCACCGTGGCCTGCCAGATATCTGTCGTCTGCTGATACAGCTCACGGATGGCGGGGTCGCGGGCAGACCGCAGCGCCAGCTCGCCCATGACCGCAAAGAGCTCGGGCTCTTCGTTGACCAGGCGTCGGATCCCCTTGAAGTGGTTGCGCAGCTGCTGGGCGGGCGACCCGACGGCAGGCATGCTCGAACGAAACCGTTGCATCGAGTGCTTCAGGACACCACCGATGAGCGCTTCCTTGGTCGGGAAATAGTAGTGGAGCGTCGCGACGTTGACCCCGGCCGCGGCTGCGACGTCGCGAGTGCGGAGCCCTTCGAACCCCAGGCGTGCGATCAGCTGATACGCGGCCGCCACCAGGTCCTGGCGCCGGTCGACGGGTGGCGGGTCTGCGACGCTCCGCTTGCTCACGGCGTTCTGCTTCTCCATCTCGGTCGCCTCAGCTTACCACTCAATCAGTTGATTGACACGCGGAGCATCGGCGTGCTAACCTCCCTCAATCAACTGATTGATCGCAAACCCGCCCATGGAGGCCCCCAATGAAACTGGTCATCTTCGGCGCCAACGGTTCGACCGGTCGTCTCCTGACCGAGCAGGCTCTCGAGGCCGGACACACGGTCACGGCGTTCACGCGCCATGCGGACGCCTTCCCGATTCGTCACGAGCGCCTGCACGTGGTACAGGGCGACGCACTCGATCCCGCCGCGGTGCACCGCGCTGTGGCAGTGCAGGATGCGGTGCTCTCGAGCCTCGGCACCCGGTACAGCCGCAAGCCGATCACCCTCTACTCGGCCGGCGTCGCGAACATCGTGCAGGCGATGCACGACCAGCAGGTTCGCCGCCTGGTCTGCGTCAGCTCGAGCGTCACCGATCCGGCGACGCGGTCCCGAAACACCGGAGGTGGCTTCGGTTTCGAAAAGGTCCTCAAACCCTTCATCACCAATGTCATCGGCAAGACGATGTACGCGGATCTGCTGAAGATGGAGCAGCTCGTGATGGCCAGCGACCTGGAGTGGACGATCGTCCGTCCGTCAGGGCTCTTCGAGACCCCCACGGTCACCGAGTACCGCCTCGCCGAAGGCTTTCTGCCCGAGCACTTCACGTCGAGGGCCGACCTCGCTGCCTGCATGCTGGAACAGGTCGCCAGCCCTCAGTTCCGCCACAAGACCCTGGCGGTCGCGACCGTCGCGGTGAAGCCGACGATGGTCAAGCTGATCCTGAAAGAGGCCTTCGGGATCTCCATCGGCGGCCCCCGCGCGCAGCCGGCTCGGTAACCGGAGTCGGCGTCCCTACTGGAGCGCCGGGGGCTGCTGCGAAGACCATGCCGGCAGCTGTTGCAAAGACCAGGTGTTGCCGTCCGGGTCGCTGAAGGTCACGAACGAGCCCCACGGTTGAACGACGACCTCGCTCGCCGCGACACCGCGGCTCAAAAGCTCCTCTCGGGCAGCCGTGGCGTCGGCTACGACCATCTGCACGCCGCGCTGCGAACCGGGCGGCATGTCGGTGATCCCCTCGCCCATGACGATCGAGCAGGCCGACCCGGGTGGCGTGAGCTGCACGAAGCGCAGGGCTTCGTTCACCTGATAGTCGTGGTCGGCATTGAAACCAACCTGTTCGACGTAGAACGCCTTGGCGCGGTCGACGTCGGTGACGGGGATTGCGACGAGTTCGATCTTCCAGTCCATTCGCGTAGTCTATCGAGACGCACAAGGAGAGTTCGATGCAGAAGCGATTGGTCACGCGCTATGCGACACAGTCCGCCGAGGCGGCGGATGAGAACCAGCGACGGGTGGAGGGCGTCTTCGCCGAGCTCGAGGCGAACAAGCCGGCGAACGTGAGCTACATCGTCCTGCGCCTCGAGGACGGCTCGTTCGTCCACGTCTCGTTCCACGATCACGGTGACGATGAGGTCAACCCGATCTCGTCGACCGCCGCATTCGCGCACTTTCAGGACGGACACGAGACGCGACGCGAGGGCGGTGTCAATCAGCAGAAGGCGACCCTCGTCGGCTCCTACATCACCACGATCGAGTAGCCTCGCCCGCGTTCGGCGATGATGCGAGGATGACGGTCGTCACGTGGATCGCTGCCGCCCTCGGGGTGCTCATCGTGCTCTCGACGCTGATGAGCGTGGTGACCTCGCTGGTGCTGCCGCGGCTCGGGTCGTCGAGGATTCAGAAGTACGCCGGTCGCGGAATGATCACGCTCTTCTCGCGCATCTCCCATCGATTCGAGACGTACGAGGCACGGGACCGCTTTCTCGCCCTCCAGGCGCCCCTGTACCTCATTGTCATCCTGGCAATCTGGCTGGCGGCGCTGCTCGTCGGATTCGCGCTGACGCTCTGGCCGTTCATGCGCACCGGCGGTCTCGTCCACGCCATCACGGTGAGCGGTTCCTCGCTCTTCACCCTCGGATTCGCCGCACAATCCGGCGCGGCCCCGCGTTTTCTCGTCTTCTGCGCGGCGGCGGCGGGGCTGACGATCGTCGCCCTGCAGATCGCCTATCTGCCCGTCCTCTACGGTGCCTTCAACCGGCGTGAGGTGCTGGTCACGATGCTCGACAGTCGTGCGGGATCACCAGCCTGGGGGCCTGAATTGCTTGCGCGCAGCGAATTGGTCGACAATGTCCACAACCTTGCAAGCCTCTATCAGCGTTGGGAGGAGTGGGCCGCCGACGTCGCCGAGACCCATGCCTCGTACCCGGTCCTCCTGTGGTTCCGTTCACCCCATCCCTACCGGTCGTGGGTCATCGGGTTGCTGGCGGTGCTGGATGCAGCCGCGATGCACCTGGCGACGCAGCCGCTCCTGGCACCTTCGGAGGCCCGCGCCTTTCTCCGAATGGGATACATGTGTTTGCGAGACCTCGCCACGGTGGTCGGCCTGAAGTTTGACGCGGACCCAAAACCCAACGATCCCATCCAGCTGACCGAGGACAACTATCGGGATGCCATCCATCACCTCGAGCACGTCGGCTGGACGATGCAGCGCAGCGCGGAGGACTCGTGGATCCACTTCCGCGGTTGGCGCGTCAATTACGAGGCGCTGGCCTACGGGATCGCCGACGCCGTCAATGCGCCACCGGCGCTGTGGGCCGGTCCACGCAGGAATCTCCCCCCGAGGCTGCAACCCCCGGAGCGTCCACCCCACCGCGAGCCGTCTGCGGAGATGCAGAGGATTCGCAAGCTCACCGAGAAACGCCGGTCCACCCGCGAAACGTGATCCCCGGGCTCGGCGGACCGCCGACCGACGTCGAGATTCGGCGTGCGCACTCCGGCGACGCGGAGACCAGCGCGGCGATCATCGAAGAGGTGGCCGACTGGGGCGTCTCGGGAGGATCCCCAAGCTGGATTCCCGGTTCATTCACAGGACCGGAAAGCGTCGGGATGTCCCGACTCCGCGGCGACATCGCCACCGGCAGCCTGTACCTCGTGTGGCGAGGCGAGAGTGCGGTGGCAACGTTCTCGCTGCTCGAACGCGATCCCATCTTCTGGCCGGGCGCCGGCGACGAAGCACTGTACCTGCACAGATTCGCGGTCCGGCGCGCGGCTGCCGGTGCTGGGCGTCAGGTGGTTGCATGGTGTCTGCAGGAGGCGCAGCGGCGTGAACGATCGGTCGTCCGCCTCGATTGCCTTGCAGAGAATCCCGGCATCCGCCGGTATTACGAACGCTTCGGTTTCGTCGCCGTTGACGAGACGGTCATCGACGGGACTCGGTACAGCCTCTACGAGGCGACGGCCTCGACTGCGCTATCGCGCATCACGCTCTCCCCGCACGAGCGATGATCGCTTCCACCACCTCCGTTTTGGCGTCGGCGTACTCCTGCACGTAGTTCCACCGCCGGGCCGCCAGCGCGCGCTTGGTGCGCGCATAGAGATCGCGATCCGAGGGGTTGGACCGGAGGTGGTCGCGAAACCGAAGCATTCTCTCGATCTCGACACAGCCGGCAGAGAAGACGTGGAGGTTGATCTCCGCGCCTGGACCTTTGAAGAGCCGGTGCTCGTACCAGTCGGGCTCGCGAATGCGAAGCACATACCCGGCAGCCTCCATCGGCGGGACGTAGTCCGGCTCGGCCGATGAGTCGGTGATCACCAGGAGCATGTCGACGATCGGCTTGGCGGGCAGCCCGGGCACAGCCGTGGACCCCACGTGCTCGAGGAGCAGGACCCGGCCGCCGAGGACGCCGGCGACTCGCTCCGCCTCGACCGCATACAGTCGTGGCCACGAGTTGTCATACGGGCGCAGCTCGATGGTCCCGTCGACGCGTTGCGGTTCTCCGATGGTAGCGGCTCGGATGCGCACCTCGCCCGGGCTCGGGACGGGCGCTTCCACAGACACGCCTTCAGAATCGGACATTATCGGCCCAAACGCGCAAGAGGCTGTCGTCGCCGGAAACGCTGATCCCGTCGGTCCCGCGCCGGTTCATCGACCAGAGGTACAGGTCCGATGCCGTTCCGCGCAACTCACAATGGCCTCTCCCCCGGTCGCTGGTCATCTCGACGCGATCACCGATGATCAGGTTCCAGGTGGCGTTGGCGTCGGTGGTCACGACGCGCAGGATGCGGCCGCCACCATCGGGCGCTCGCGCACGTCGCACCGCAAGACCGAACCATTCGTCGAGGGCGTCGATCGCTTCGACCGTGATCAGCGGCGTGATCGCGCCGCGTGCGGCCTCGGCGTCGCACCGGTGCACCGCGGTCTCGTTTGCTTGACGGCGTGCCCAGAAGGCGAGCGCGTTGGGCGCGGGGCCCCAGAACCAGAAGGCATCCTCGGGGGAAGCCGCCTCGAGCGTCTCGAGCAGCGCGTCGCGACCCTCGCGGTACCAGGCCAGCAGCTCGTCGCGGCCGCCGGGGGCCTCGAAGTCGCGTTGGAGGCGTTGGGTCAGCCGTTCGCGGACGATCGTCGCCGCCCAGCGATGCACGTCTCCGACATGACGCACCAGCATCTCGACGTCCCAGTCCGGGCAACCCGGCACGGACGCATCGAGGGGTCCTGCGTCCGCGGCGCGCGCTAGCGCCTCACCATCGGCGCGGATCCGTTCGATCTGCCGGTCAACGTCCATTGCCGGGAGTCTCGCATCACCGGCGCACCGGTCCGCGGCAAATTGACACCCACCCCGGACCGACCGAAGGTTGAGGCCCGGACGTGCACCCCGCGGCGAAGTGAGCGTGCCGACGCCATGGCCATCACTGGGATTTCCCCACCGACCTGTGGATAACTGGCGAGATCTCCGCTTGGCGCAGAGACGCACCGCTCGTGTGGGTGTGGAAAACTCGCCCGGGCGCGGGTCAGGGCGCGAGATCGCGGCTGGAGCGCTCGACGTGGAGGGGATCGATCAGATCGGAGTACTCGCGTGACAGCCCGCTGCTCCTCGCCTCGCCGCTGACGGCCGCGGCGACGGCCGGCGCCACATCGCGGTTGAACACGGACGGGATGATGTACTCGGGATGGAGATCCTCCCCGACCACCCCTGCGATCGCATGGGCGGCTGCCAGCTTCATGCCGTCGGTGATCTGCCCCGCGCCGCTGTCGAGCAGACCGCGGAAGAAGCCGGGAAAGCAGAGGACGTTGTTGATCTGATTCGGGTAATCACTTCGCCCGGTGGCAATCACCGCGGCGCGGTCCTCGATGGCCTCCGGCTGCACCTCCGGCTCGGGGTTGGCCAGGGCGAAGACGACGGGGCTGGCGGCCATCAGGCGAACGAGATCGGGATCGAGGGCTCCCCCGACGCTCGTTCCGATGAAGACGTCCGCGCCGCTGAGCGCCTCGCGGAGGCCACCGGTGACGCGCGTGCGATTGGTGACAGCCGCATACGCCTTTTGCGCGGGGCTCAGGTCGGGCGTGCCCTCGCTCAGGATTCCACCGATATCGACGCCGACGATGTTCCCCACGCCGGCCGCAATCAGCAGCTTCGACACCGCCGTTCCGGCCGCGCCGACGCCGAGGCAGACGACGCGGACGTCCTCGAGCCGTTTGCCGACGATCTTGAGCGCATTGATGAGCGCGGCGGTGACGACGATGGCGGTGCCGTGCTGGTCGTCGTGGAACACGGGGATGTCGAGCAGCTCGGTGAGACGGCGCTCGACCTCGAAACAGCGTGGGGCGGCGATGTCCTCCAGGTTGATGCCGCCGAAGATCGGCGCGATGTTGACCACGGTTTTGACGATCTCGTCGACATCCTGCGTGGCGAGACAGATCGGGAAGGCATCGACGCTGCCGAACTCCTTGAAGAGCATGGACTTGCCCTCCATCACTGGGATCGCGGCCTCGGGGCCGATGTTGCCCAGACCGAGCACCGCGCTCCCATCGCTGACGATGGCGACCGCATTGCGCTTGATGGTGAGGTTTCGCACCCGGCGTGGATCCTCGGCGATGGCCAGGCAGATCCTCGCGACCCCGGGCGTGTACACCATCGACAGGTCGTCACGCGTGCGGATCGACATGCGCGGGGTCACCTCGATCTTGCCGCCGAGGTGCGCGAGGAAGGTGCGGTCCGAGTACTCGAGCACCTCGACACCGGGGACGGCGGACATACGCTGGATCAGCTTCTGGGCATGGTCGGCGTCGGCGGCGAGCACGGTGATGTCGCGGACGATGCCGTTGCCTTCGACGCGAACGATGTCGAGCGCGCGGATGTCGCCCCCGACGCTCCCGATGGCGGACGTGAGCTGGCCGAGCATGCCCGGCCGGTTCACGATGCGGCAGCGAGCGGTGAAGGCGAAGCTCGCCGAGGGATGCTGGATCACCGCACGCCCCATCGTGACGAGAAGGCGACTGTGTCGAGCCGGCGCGCGGCCGCCACGCGCCTCATCGGTGAGCCGCTGCCTTCAGCCTTTGGTCAGACCGACGACGTTCCCGCCCGGGTCGGTGAACATCGCCATCGTGACTGCGCCCGGGATCTCGGTCGGCGGCATCACCACGGCGCCACCCAGGGCAACAGCCTGGTCGAGGGTGGCCTGAAGGTCGGCCACCTGCGCGTACACGCTCGAACGCGGCTGACCATCATCAGACTGTCCGATCCCGCCGGCCAGGCCGCTCGACTCCGGGTCGATGAGCGCATAGTTCCCCATGTCGGGCATCAACTCACCAATCTTCCAATCGAAGAGTTGGGTGTAGAACTCCTTGAGCTTGGCGGCGTCCTTGCCGATGAGCTCGAAGTGAACGATCGGGCTTCCCATGATTCGCTGCCTCCCGCACCGGCTCCTCGATCGTCTCGCAAAGCCGCCTGTTCCGACCCCCGACTTATACCCGATCGCGGCCACTGAAGCGCTGGACAAATACTTCATGCGATGTATTATCTCCGACATGAAGGACCGCACCCTCCTCCTCGAACGTCTGATGGCAGCTCAGACGATGCTGCGACGCCGGTTCCTCGAAGTGACGTCACCATGCCTGCAGTCGGAGGTCGCCGAGCTCGGTACCACGACCTTTCACCAGATGGAGGTCGTGCGCCGCCTGATCCTCGGCGACGGGATGAGCATGCGCGAGGTCGCGGAGGCCCAGGGGATCGGGCTGAGCGGGGCCACCCAGCTGATCGATCGGCTCGAGCGCCGCGGGCTCGTGACCCGCGTGCGTGACGCTCGCGATCGGAGAGTGCAACACGTTGTTCCGACCGAGCGCGCAAAGGAACTCGCCGCACATTTCAAAGCCGGCATGCGCCGAGCATCGGCAGAGGTGTTCAATGCTCTGGATGACGATGAGCTGCGGACGTATGTCGATCTGACCGAGCGCATCGCCGCGACCGTGGACGGCGACGCCGGGGAGCACCTGCGGAGGGCCACAGCATGACGCAGCGCCAGATCTACGCCGTGCTCGGCGCCCTGATGCTGGGCATGCTCCTCGCCGCCCTGGATCAGACGATCGTCTCCACCTCGTTGCCGACCATCGTGGGCGACCTCGGGGGACTGAACCAGCTTTCCTGGGTGGTCACCTCGTATCTGCTCGCCTCGACCGTCTCCACCCCGCTCTACGGGAAGCTGGGCGACCTCTACGGCCGCAAGTCCCTGTTCCAGGCGGCGATCGTGATCTTCATCGCCGGGTCGATGCTCGCCGGTCTCTCGCAGAACATGATCGAGCTGATCGGCTTCCGCGCCGTCCAGGGCATCGGAGCGGGCGGCCTGATGGTGGGAGCCCAGGCGATCATCGGCGACGTCGTTCCACCGCGGGAGCGCGGCAAGTACCAGGGGTGGATGGGAGGCATCTTCGCGCTGGCCAGCGTCGCCGGTCCCGTCATCGGCGGATTCCTCACCGACGACGTGTCCTGGCGCTGGATCTTCTACATCAACGTCCCGATCGCCGCGGTGGCGCTGTTCGTCACGGCGAGCGTTCTGAAGACGCAGACCCGGCGCATCTCGCACAGCATCGACTGGCTCGGGGCGTTCTTCCTCGGCGCCGGCGCGTCGGCGCTCATCCTCATGACCACCTGGGGTGGCACCCAGTACGCGTGGGCCTCGCTGCCGATCTTCGCTCTCGGGGTCATCGGCGTCGTCATGCTCGCGGGGTTCGTGGTCGTCGAGCGGCGGGTCACCGAGCCGATCCTCCCCTTCCGGCTCTTTCGCATCCAGGTGTTCAACGTCGCAAGTGGCGTCGGCTTCGTGATCGGGTTCGCGATGTTCGGGGCGATCACGTTCCTTCCCGTCTTCCTGCAGCTGGTGGACGGCGCCAGTGCGACAAGCTCCGGCTTGAACATCCTCCCGCTGATGGCCGGCCTGCTGGTGGCATCGATCTCCAGCGGTCAGATCATCAGCCGATCGGGGCGGTACAAGATCTTCCCGGTCATCGGCACCGCGTTGGCGGCCATCGGCGTCTACCTGCTCTCGACCATCGACCCGCAGACACCGCGCTTCGTCCTCTCCATGTACATGGTGGTGCTGGGTCTCGGACTGGGATGCGTCATGCAGGTTTTGGTCATCGCCGTCCAGAACGCAGTGGAGCAACGCGACCTCGGGGTCGGCACCAGCTCGGCGACCTTCCTGCGTTCGATGGGCGCATCATTCGGTGTCGCGATCTTCGGTGCGATCTTCAGCAACCAGCTGGCAGGCAACCTCAAGAAGAACCTGCCCGCGAGCGCGCTCCAGGCGGGGATCAATCCCGCGTCGCTCCAGGGCAACCCCGCGCAACTCGCCCACCTGCCTCCGGCAATCCACGCCGGCCTCATCAATTCGGTGTCGGAGTCCCTCCACGTCGTCTTTCTCACCGCCGTCCCGATCCTGGTGCTCGCCTTCTTCCTGACGCTGCTGATCAGGGAGGTGCCGCTTCGCACCAAGGCGGGAGGGATTCCCGCCGTCGACGAGCCATCGGGGCTGGGCGTAGCGACCGAGCTCGGCGGAGCTGCACCGGTTGAGGCCGGGGTCGGATCCGAGTCGCTCTAGCTGAGATCGAGCGGTGAGGCCGGCAGCATCGGGCCGGTCGCTCGTGGCCTAGACTCCCTCGGATGATGTCCGAGCGCAGACGGCGGATCGCGATCGCGACCGGCCTCGGCGTGCTCGCGACCATCACGGCGACGCGGCTCATCGCACTTCGCCGCGAGGTGTCCGAGGAGCGCGATGACGAAGATGCGGGGGCTGCCGGCGTGCTGACCCGCGACAGCATCGCGGTCACCGGAAGCGCGCTCACCGTCGAGAGCGCGGCCGTCGCCGGCGGCGTCGCGACCCGGCGCTCTACCGCGGTGGCCGGTTCCGCCGCAACCTCCTACTCATCCGCGGTGGCGGGGTCGGCCCTCACCCGCGGATCGGCGGCGGTGGCCGGGAGCGCCGCGACCGCACTCAGCGCGGCGGTGGTCCGGAGCGCGGTGACGGTCGGCAGCGCCGCGGTGGCGGGCAGCGCGCTGACCTTCTTCAGCGCCGCGATCAGGCGCTGCGTGCTCACCGCCGGCTGCATCCGCTGCACCCGATGCATCGCCTGTGTCGCGTGTTCGGACTGCGTCGACTGCACCGGGTGTGTCGGATGCCGAGGGCTGCGCGGAGCCGTCGGGAAGATCGGGGTCAGCGCCCCGTAACCGCTCCGAGGCTCGCCGACGACACCGTCGCGGCGTACTTGGCGAACACGCCGGTCGTGTAGCGAGGTACCGGCGGTTTCCAGGTCGTGAGGCGCGCGCCAATCTCAGCATCGTCCAGCTCCACGTCGATGCGATGTGCAACCGCGTCGATGCTGACGATGTCGCCGTCTCGCACCGCGGCGAGTGCGCCGCCGAGCGCTGCCTCAGGAGCGATGTGCGCGACCATGAACCCGTGCGTCGCCCCTGAGAACCGCCCGTCGGTGATCAGCGCCACCGAATCGCTGAGGCCCGCTCCCACGATGGCGCCGGTGACACCGAGCATCTCGCGCATGCCCGGGCCGCCCACCGGCCCCTCGTAGCGGATCACGACCACGTCGCCGGCGCGCACAGCACCATCACGAACCGAGGCGAACGCCTCCTCCTCCGAGTCGAAGACCCGCGCCGGGCCGCGATGCTGCTCGCGATCGTTCCCCGCGAGCTTCACCACGCACCCGTCGGCGGCGAGGTTGCCGCGCAGCACCGCGATCCCACCGTGTTTGCGGAGCGGCGAGTCCGCCGTGCGAATCACCTGCTGGCCGGCGGTTTCGGTCGCGGCGGCGGCGACCTCGGCGAGGGTCCGTCCATCGACTGTCTTCGCGTCCCCGTGCAGCAATCCCAGCTCGAGGAGCCGCTGCATGAGCACGCCGAGCCCTCCGGCCGCGAACACGTCGGTCGCCACGAATCGCCCACCCGGGCGGAGATCGGCGAGGATCGGCGTCCGCGCGCAGATGGCGTCGAAGTCGTCGATCTCGAGGTGGACGCCCGCTTCGGCCGCGATGGCGAGGAGGTGAAGCACGGCGTTGGTGGAGCCACCCGTGGCCGAGAACGACGCGACCGCGTTCTCGAAGGCGTCGCGAGTGACGATCGAGCGCGCCGTGACTCGGTCCTCGACGAGGCGGACTGCGAGGCGCCCCGCTGCCTCCGCGACAGCCGGCTTGTCGGCGTGGGTCGCCGGAACGGCGTTGGCACCGGCAGGCGACAGTCCGAGAAACTCGAGCGCGTTGCTCATGGTGTTGGCCGTGTACTGACCGGCGCAGGCACCGGCACCCGGGCAGGCGTGCTCCTCGACCGCGCGCAGCTCGGCCGCGTCGATCCGGCCGGCGTTATACGCGCCGACTGCTTCGAAAACGTCCTGAATGGTGAGGTCGCGATCGCGCAGCCTCCCGGGCTGGATCGTCCCACCGTAGAGCACCAGGCCCGGGATATCCAGACGGCACAGCGCCATCGCCGCCGCCGGGATGGTCTTGTCGCAGCCGACGATGAGCACGAGCCCGTCGAAGCTGTGACCCCGGGTCACGAGTTCGATGGAGTCGGCGATCACCTCGCGGGACACGAGCGAAGCCTTCATCCCCTGTGTCCCCATGGTCACGCCGTCGCTGACCGCGATGGTGTTGAACTCCATCGGCGTGCCGCCCGCCGCGCGGACCCCCTCCTTCACCTTCTCGGCGAGAGCACGGTGGTTCCAGTTGCACGGCATGGTCTCGATCCAGGAATGGCCGACGCCGATGATCGGCCGTTCCAGGTCCTCGCGGCTGAAGCCGATCGCGCGCAGCATCGCTCGCGCGGGCGCGCGGTCGGGACCGTGCAGCATCACCGAGCTCGTTCGCGTCGACGCTGCTTGGGGCATTCGCGGAAGCATACGGCGGTGCTCGTCGACGGGAGCGATACAGATCCCGTCCGGAGGACTGTCACAGGTCCGTGTATTGACTGGACGGACGTCGAAGCCGTACTCTTCTCGCCGAGATGTCTTACGGCTTCGCGCTGGTCCTGCTGGTAGGCCTGCTCCTGATTAGGAGCGGGGCTTTCATGCTTCAGGCCAGTCGCGTGCGCAGGTAGACACAAGACCCAAGCCGGAATCAAGCATAAGGCCCCCTCCCAGGAGGGGGCCTTTTTTTGTACCCGGCACAACGCGACTGGAGGATCAGACATGGCCGGCCCCCGAC
>JBAPWO010000153.1:0-5547 GCA_049283735.1 Candidatus Dormiibacterota bacterium | reverse complement strand
GGACTTCGGGTGCGTCTGGATCAACACGCACATTCCGCTGGTGTCGGAGATGCCCCATGGAGGCTTCAAGCATTCTGGATACGGCAAGGACCTTTCGATGTACGGGTTCGAGGACTACACGCGCATCAAGCACGTGATGAGCAACAACGACGCCTGACAATCCAGGCGCGATCGAGGAGGACACGGTGAGGAGGAAAGCATGGCGACGCTAGCGGAGCCGATCGTTCACGGGAAACCTGTCGAGTCCGAGCTCAAGGTCAACACGCTGTCGTTGTTCGACACCACGGTGATCGCAACCTCGAGCGTGGCACCGGCATACACGCTTGCGGCCACGGTGGGATTCCTGGTCGCGGTGGTGGGACTGGCGTCACCGGCGGCCATCCTCGTCGGATTCGTCCCGGTGCTCTGCATCGCCATCGCCTACTACTACCTCAATCGCCAGGACCCGAACTGCGGGGCGTCGTACTCCTGGGTCAGCCGGACGCTCAGCCCGCACATCGGCTGGATCAGTGGCTGGATCCAGCTCGCCGCGAACGTGCTCTTCTGCGCAGCGGCGCCGCTGGTCGCCGGAGCGTATACGCTGCAGCTCCTCAACAGCCTCTTCCCAAGTTTCGTCACCGCCGATGCGACGAGTAACACCTGGCTGACCGCGATCATCGGTATCGCCTGGTTGCTCTTCGTCACCTTCATGGTTGTGCGCGGCATTCGCATCACCGCCAACTTCCAGTGGATCCTGGTGTTCATCGAGTACTTCATCGTGCTCGGTTTCGCGGTCACGGCCTTCGTGAAGATCATCGGCGGGCACCACGCCGCGACCCCGGTGTCCGCGTCGTGGTTCAGCCCGGGCACCATACCTGGGATCAGCGCCGTGGCCAGCGGATCGGCTCTGGCGGTGTTCTTCTTCTGGGGCTGGGACACGGCTGCGAACGTCAACGAGGAGTCCAAGGACGCCAACGAATCCCCCGGCCTCGCCGGCATCTACAGCATGTTCATCCTGCTGTTCATCTTCCTGGTCGCCGCCAGCGCCATGCAGGCATTCCTCGGGGCGGCCGCGCTGACCAACTCGAACAACCAGAGCGACGTCCTCTACTTCTTCGCGCAGCAGATCTCGGGGACGCCGATCGCCTACCTCATGGTGCTCGCAGTGCTCTCCTCCACCGTCGCCACCACCCAGACGACGCTGCTCCCGTCGAGCAGGCTCACCTACTCGATGGCCCGCGACGGCGTGTTCCCACGAGCCTTCGGCAACATCCACCCGAGCTGGAGGACTCCGTGGGTCGGAACGATCATCTCGTCCATCCTCGCGATCGTGGTCATCGTGCTCCAGGTGCAGTTCGCCAGCAGTGTGGGCAGCGTCTTCGGCAACCTCATCCTCGAAATTGGCGTGCTCGTCGCCCTCTACTACGGCATCACCGGGATAGCCTGCACCTGGGCGTTTCGCAAGGTGCTGCTCACGAGCGTCACGAGATTCATCTTTGCCGGCGTGCTGCCGTTGCTCGGCGGCCTGTTCCTCTTCGCCATCGCGTACGTGGTGATCGCCCCCACCTCACTCCCGTACGGCGGAGCGGCGGACTGGCAGACCAGCCTGCCGATCATCATCGTTGTCCTGTTGGGGATACCGCTGGTCATCCTCGCCCAGCTGACCACGCGGTCCACCTTCTTCCGTGAGAAGACCGTCTCCTACATCGAGGTGAACGGGCGGCTCGTGTCCGCGCTCGACGGAGCAACCATGGAGCTTGCGGGGTCGACCCTCGGAGGGCCGCCCCCGGCAGCCCCGACCTCATCGGCGGGTCCAACCGCCTAGAGGCGATCGCGCAACGAGTAGTACACGCCCACGAGTGGGAGGAACCAGGGGTGCCCTCGGTAGTACGGCATCTGCGGAAAGCGGAGGTCGGCAAACCCCGGCCGGGCACCCCTGGCAATCCACTCGGCGGCAAGCGTTCCCACCCAGCTGCCCAGCGCGACCCCACTCCCGCAGTAGCCCATCGCGTAGGTCACGCCATCGTGGCGCGTGAGGTGGGGCAGCTGGTCGAAGGTGAAACCCACATTGCCGGTCCACGCGTGGCTCACGCGCACGCCGGCGAGCTGCGGATAGATGTCGACCATCGCCGCGTACAGGCGGTCTCGCGCGACCGGCACGCTCACCGGGGCGAAGCTCGTGCGCCCGCCGAACACCAGCCGCCCGTCGGGTGACAGCCGCCAGTAATGGAGAAAGTTGCGCGTATCGCTCATCATCCGGCGCTGCGGGCTGACCTCGGTCGCGCGCGCATCGCCGAGCGGTTCGGTGGCGATGATGTAGCTGCCGATGGGGATGATGCGCCGCCGCGCCCAGGGCGCGGCGGCGTCAGTGTAGCCGTTGGTGGCGACGAGCACGGCACCGGCGGCGATGTCCCCTCGCGATGTGCGGACCCTCGACCCCGTCCGCAGCGACTCGATCGCACGCACCCGGGTGTGCGCGTGCACGGACGCGCCGTTGGCGAGCGAGAGGCGAGCGAGCCCCGCGAGGTAGCGCCCAGGATGGATGCTCGCGCCGTTGTCGGTGAGCATCCCGCCGAAGAAGCCCCGGCCGGGGGTCTCATGTTCGAGGGCGGGTCCATCGAGCATCACCGTCGACTCCCCGAGCCGCCGGCGCTCGTCTGCTTCCGCGCGCAAGCCCGACGTCCTCGACCTTCGGTGCGCCAGGTGCAGCCAACCGGACTGGGTGTACACGGCATCCGGCGCCGCCGTTGCGGCGGTCTGCGCGACAAACGAGTACGCCTCGACGCTCGCGTCATGGAGCGCACGGCCGGCGGCCCCGTATTTGCGTTCGAGGAAGGCAAGGTCGCGCCGGACACCGCCGTGGATCATCCCCGCGTTGCGGCCGCTGGCACCCTCCCCGAGCGCGCCGGCGTCGACCACCACCGCGTGGATGCCGTGCGAGCCGAGCCGCGCGGCGGCTGCGAGGCCGGTGAATCCCGCGCCCACCACGACGACATCGGCAGTGCCGGGCAGGGGCGATTCACCGAGGGTGGGGAACACAGTGTCGTCCCACCAGAGTGGCGCCTCCCGGTAATCCTCGGCGAGTGGCGCGGTGCGCGTCCCCCTCGGACCGAGGGGCGACGAGATGCTCATAATCTACTCAACAGTGACAAGTTCGGCCGGGTCGGACAGCGTAGCTGCTGCTCGGCTCGCGTCGTGTCGAGGAGTGTCCTCTTGGACGAGATGCGCATCGGCGAGGTGGCCCGGCGAGTCGGGGTGAGCCCGTCGACGCTGCGGGCGTGGGAGCGGAAAGGGCTCGTCCGCCCGTTGCGCGCCGGCGGGCAGCATCGCCGCTACACCACCGAGGACATCGCCCGCCTGCGCGACGTGCGCGCCCTGTTGACACGCGGTTTCACCCCACCGGCGCTGCATTCGCTCATCGCCGGCGACGCGGCACCCCAGGATCACGTCGTCGGCAAGCGTCTGCGCGCGGCCCGGACCAGGCGAAGCCTCTCGCTGCGCGGCGCCGCCGAGCGTGCGGGCGTTTCGGCGTCGTACCTCAGCCTGGTGGAGCGAGGCCTCGCCGAACCGTCGGTGTCCATGCTCCGGCGAGTGGCGTCGGCGTACGGCGGCACGCTGCTGGAATTCTTCGGCGCGGCTCCCGCGGGCACCGCGGGCCCGAAGCTGGTGCGCAGCGGTGAGCGGCGCAGGCTGCGCGGCTTCGACCGCGTCGAGATCGAGGATCTGGTCACCTTTCCCAACGCGGTGCTGGAGATCGACATCTTCAGCGTGGCGCCCGGGGGCGGCAGCGGTGGCGCCTACTCCCACGACGGCGAGGAGGCGATCTACGTGCTCAGCGGGGAGCTCGACGTCTGGCTGGACGACGCCGAGCACTACCACGTCGAGCCCGGCGACACGCTGTACTTCCGCAGCCACCAGCAGCATCGCTGGATCAATCAATCGAGCGCCACGACCACGCTGTTCTGGGTCAACACCCCGCCAACCTTCTGAGAGGAGCACGCACCGATGAACACGGTCGAGAAGTACCGCCGCTACGTGAACACCAGCGCGCTCGCCGGGGTCGAACCGATCACGGTCGAGAGTGCCCAGGGCGCGACCGTCACCGCGACCGATGGCACCGAGTACACCGATCTCTACGCGGGGATCGGCGTGGTCAATGCCGGTCACGTGCCCCCGAAGGTCGCGGAAGCAGCCAAGCGGCAGATCGACAAGGTCGTGCACTCGTGCTCCTATGTCTACCACGTCCCCGCCGTCGCCGACCTCGCGGAGCGGCTGGCCCAGGTGACCCCGGGGCGCCTCCAGAAGACGTTCTTCGGGAACAGCGGCGCCGAGGCGGTCGAGGGTGCGCTCCGCCTCGCTCGCGTCTTCACCGGGCGCCGCGAGATCATCGCGCTGCAGGGCTCGTTTCACGGCCGGACCGCGGGCGCCCTCGCCGTGACCGGCAACGCGCTGCGCAAGCATCGGGGCGGTGCTCAGATCGCCGGGATCGCGTTCGCGCCAATGCCGAACCCGTACCGCTGCCGGATGTGCACGGGCTCGTGCTCGCTGGCTTGCGCCGACGCCGTCGAGGACACCATTCGCTACGACACCAGCGATGACGTGGCCGCGTTCATCATCGAGCCGATCATCGGAGAGGGCGGGATCATCCCGCTGCCCGCCGGCTATCTGCAACGAGTCAAGGAGATCCTCGATCCGCGTGGGATCTTGCTCATCGTCGATGAGGTGCAGAGCGGGTTCGGGCGCAGCGGGAGAATGTTCGCAATCGAGGCCTACGACATCGAGCCCGACATCATGACCCTGGCCAAGGGGATCGCGAGCGGATTCCCGCTTGGCGCGTTCATCGCCCGCGAGGAGATCGCCGACTCGTTCTCACCCGGTGATCACATGAGCACGTTCGGGGGCAACCCGGTCTCGTGCGCCGCGGGAGTGGCAACGATCGACATGATCGTCGAGGAGCGCCTGCCCGAGCGCGCCGCCCGCGTCGGATCGACGGTGATGGCCCGCCTCGACGCTTTCGCGAAGGAGTCCGAGCTGGTGGGCGACGTCCGCGGAAGCGGGCTCATGATCGGCGTGGAGCTGGTGCGCGACCGCGCGACCAAGGAACCCGCCACCGCCGAGGCGGCTGCGGTCAAACGCCACTGTCGCGAGCGCGGCGTGCTCATCGGCGTCGGGGGGTCACTCGGCAACGTCGTACGCATTCAGCCACCCCTGGTGATCGGCGAGGAGGATCTCGACCGGGCGATCGGGGTCATCGAGGAAGCCGTCAGCAGCCTGTCGGCGCAGCCCGTCGGGTAGGCGTGCGCTTCGTCCTGAGGAAGGTTGCCTCGATAGCCCTCACGTCTCCGTCTTCGTCGGTGAGGATCGAAAGGTCCATATAGCCGACGCCGGCGAGCTCTCCGGCCAGGAGGCTGGCCTGGGCACCGCCGAGCTCGAGCAGGAGAGCGCCCCCGCTTCTGAGGAAGCGCGGAGCGTCACGGAGGACGCGCCGGAGGATGTCGGTGCCGTCGGCGCCGCCGTCATAGGAAACCGGGGTTTCGAATGTGAAGGTGTCCCGCTGGAGCAGTGGCA
>JBAPWO010000152.1:0-1722 GCA_049283735.1 Candidatus Dormiibacterota bacterium | reverse complement strand
ATGCAGGTCGATTGGCCGAGCCCGACCGCCGTCGTCTGCGCCACCGCCTCGTAGGTCAAGGTGCCCGAGCGCGAGACGATGCCGACATGGCCCTTGGCGTGGATGTGGCCCGGCATGATGCCGATCTTGCACTGCTCGGGCGTGATGACGCCGGGACAGTTGGGACCGATGAGCCGCGACTTCGATCCGGCGAGCGTCCGCTTCACCGTCACCATGTCGAGGACCGGAATGCCCTCGGTGATGCAGACGACGAGCGGCAGCTGCGCGTCGATCGCCTCGAGGATCGCGTCGGCGGCGAAGGGCGGCGGCACATAGATCGCCGACGCGGTGGCGCCGGTCGCCGCGACCGCCTCGGCGACGGTATCGAACACGGGAAGATCGAGATGCTTCGTTCCGCCTTTGCCGGGCGTGACGCCGCCGACCATCTTGGTGCCGTAGGCGATCGCCTGCTCCGAATGGAACGTGCCCTGCGCGCCGGTGAAGCCTTGGCAGATGACCTTGGTCTCGGCATTGACGAGCACGGACATCAGGCCGCCTCCCGCACTGCCTTCACCACCGTCTCGGCAGCGTCGGCGAGATTGTCGGCGGAGAGAATGGGCAGACCCGATTCTGCGAGGATCTTCTTGCCCAGCCGCACATTCGTGCCTTCGAGCCGCACCACGAGCGGCACCTGGAGGCTGACCTCGCGCGCCGCCGCGACGATGCCCTCGGCGATCACGTCGCAGCGCATGATGCCGCCGAAGATATTGACCAATATGCCCTCGACATGCGGGTCAGAGAGGATGAGCTTGAAGGCGGTGGTGACCCGCTCCCGCGTGGCGCCGCCGCCCACGTCGAGAAAATTGGCGGGCTCGCCGCCGCACAGCTTGATGATGTCCATGGTCGCCATGGCGAGCCCGGCGCCGTTCACCATGCAGCCGATATTGCCGTCGAGCTTCACGTAATTGAGCGAGTGCTTGGCCGCCTCGAGCTCGGTCGGGTCTTCCTCGGCCTCGTCGCGCAGCTCCTCGATCTCCTTGTGGCGGAAGAGCGCGTTGTCGTCGAAATTGATCTTGGCATCGAGCGCCACGACCTCGCCCGCGCCGGTGACGACGAGCGGGTTTATTTCAACCACCGACGCATCGAGCGCGGTGAAGGCCTGGTACATGCCGAGAATGAACCTGGTGGCGGCCTGGACCTGCTTGCCTTCGAGCCCAAGGCCGAAGGCGATGCGGCGCGCGTGGAACCCCTGCATGCCGCTCGCGGGATCGATGGCGAGGCGGATGATCTTGTCGGGATGCTGCGCCGCCACCTCCTCGATCTCCATGCCGCCCTCGGTCGAGGCCATCACCGTGATGCGCGAATTGCGCCGGTCGATCAGCATGCCGAGATAGAGCTCGCGCTTGATGTCGCAGCCTTCCTCGACATAGACGCGCTTGACCTCGCGGCCCTTGGGCCCGGTCTGCTTGGTGACGAGCACATGGCCCAGCATCTTCGCCGCATCGGATGCCGCCTCCGCGGGCGATTTCGCCAGCCGCACGCCGCCCTTGCCTGCAGGATCGTCCTTGAAGCGCCCGGCGCCGCGCCCGCCCGCGTGGATCTGCGCCTTCACGACATAGACGGGGCCCGGCAGCGCGGCCGCGGCCTTCTCCGCTTCCTGCGGCGTATAGGCGACGCCGCCCTTGGGCACGGCCACGCCGAATTTCTGCAGCAGGCTCTTCGCCTGATATTCGTGAATATTCA
>JBAPWO010000151.1:0-25416 GCA_049283735.1 Candidatus Dormiibacterota bacterium | reverse complement strand
TCCTCACCACCTGATGAGGCCACGGTCTGGCCTTAGTGCTTCCTGCTCAGCATCCGCGAGTGGTCACTCATCAGGGGCTCGGGTTCAGCATGCCACTGGGCAGCTGCTCCGGTCCCATTAGCATCCGCCAGTGTCCCTTGAGCGACGAATTCAGATGCATCCATTCGAGCGAAGATCCTGGAAGGTAATAGGCCCACTCCGCACAGTCACCGAGACCGCCGGGTCGGGGCCGGCGTAGGGAGCGAGCTCGTAGTCCCCAGGCGGAGCCACCACGAGCAGCATCATTAGGCCGTGAGTCTTGAGGGCCGATCCCGGTTGAAAGCGGCAGCGCTCCTGGCCACTGCTGTTCTTCTCGCGGCGACCGTCGGCTTCATCCAGTCGCGCCCGAACGCGCCGAAGCCGTCCCCGCGCCGGGCCGTTTCACCCCCAGTGATCACGTCACTTCCACCCTCGGCCGGTCCAACGATCCCGCCGCATGAAACCTGCGCCGCCGCGTGTCCGATGTCGAGCTTTGGCTATGCCCTCGCGTACTACCCGCCGTCGAGGCAGGTGCTGCTCTTCGGAGGCATCGATAACTACGACAACACCTGGCTCTGGGACTACCAGGGTTGGACGCTCGCGCATCCGAGCGCCAGCCCACCAGGTCGATTCGATGCAGCCGTAGCCTACGACCCAGTCATGCGTGTGGTGATGGTGTATGGGGGTAGGCTCGCTGCCGGACAGCTACTCGACGACACCTGGGCATGGGACGGGAAGACCTGGAAAGAGCTCGACGCCGGAACGGGAAATCCTCCACCCGATGAAGGAGGTGTGATGGCCTGGGATGAGCAGCACGCGACGATGGTGTTGGTAGTCCCCGGGCCATCGGTGGCGTCTCCCCAACCCGAGACCTGGACCTGGACTCGAACGCACTGGTCCCGTCAACCCACCGGCGACTTTCCCCCGAACATCGCCCTCGGTCCCATCGCCTTTGACCCGGTGAGCAATTCACTTCTCGAGGTGGGCTTTCGCTACGAGACCGCGACCTCGTCCAGCGTGGCCATGCTCCGATGGGACGGGACCGTCTGGCGCGAACTCTCCACGAGTCATACACCGCCGTCCATCGTCGCTGGGCTTGCTTTGAATCCGATGAGCGACAGACTACTGCTGGTTTGTGACCCAGCGGAGCTCCAGTCGAGCAACGAAGAGGTATGGATGTGGACTGGGGTCGATTGGCAATCGCGCGGCCTCTTCTCCGGCGCGCTCCAACCCGGGGGAGTGGTATCCGACGCCGAAAGCGGCCGCGTCCTGTTGTTCGGCAACGCGGTGCAAGCGGCTCAGGGATTGCCACAGCGTGTGCACGTCTGGGAGTGGGAAGGGTCGGTATGGTACGAGACAGGACCTTTGGCCGTGAGCGCGAAGGAGCCGCATGAGTCCCTCAGGATGCAGTGATCTCGCTCAGGCTAGCGTCCTGTCGCTCGACCACTCAACCGAAAGGACGAAACGGCTGCGCGGGATCGCCCATCAACGCGCTAGCGGAAACCCACCCCCGCCAAGGCCGCCGACCCCGGGCAGAGCTTCTCGTACGGCACCTGCGTGAGCGGCAGATCCGTGGTGTTGCCAAGCTCGTGCAGGTCCGACGACTGCTCGTCGATGTACAGAAGCCCGGTCACAATTTCGCCACGGCCACGCGCCGACATCAGGTGCTCCATCACCGCCATCCGGTCCGTGGGGTCGTAGCCCTCGGGCACGCTCCGGAATCGCAGCGTTGCTCCGCCGTGCATCGGGATGCTGACCACGCCTTGGTCGGGAATCGTCGCGGAGATTTCCTCCGCGGGCGGTACGAAGTCGGTCACCGTCATCTGCACGTCGTGCTGGCGTGTGAAGAGATAGCTCTTGGTTGAACCTTCGTGGTCGTTGAAGGTCACGCACGGCGAGATCACGTCGATGATCGACAGCCCCCGATGCGCCATCGCGGCGCGGAAGATCGGGACCAACTGCCGCTTGTCGCCGGAGAAGCCGCGTGCGAGGAAGGTGGCTCCCACCGACAGCCCAAGAAAGATCGGGTCGATCGGCTGGAGGTGGTTGGCCTCTCCGCGCTTGGTGGTCGAGCCGACATCCGCCGACGCCGAGAACTGGCCCTTGGTGAGCCCATACACGCCGTTGTTCTCGATGACGTAGACCATGCGCACGTTGCGCCGCACCAAATGCGCGAGGTGGCCGAGCCCGATCGACAGCGAGTCACCGTCACCGGAGATGCCGATGCAGAGCAGATCCCGGTTCGCGGCGCTCGCCCCGGTCGCGATCGGTGGCATGCGTCCGTGACAGCCATTGAACCCGTGCGCGCCGCGCGCGAAGTACGCGGCAGTCTTCGCCGAGCAGCCGATGCCGCTCAGCTTGGCGATCATGTGTGGGGGTGTATCGCTCTCCCACAACGCGTGGGTGATCGCAGCGGTGACCGAGTCGTGTCCGCATCCCGCGCACAGCGTCGACATCCCGCCTTCGTAGTCGCGGATGCTCAGCCCCAGCGCGTTGCGTTCGAGGCCCGGGTGGGTCACCTGCGGCTTGACGATCGATGGCACGGGTCAGGCCTCCAGGATCTTGGCGACGCCGTCGACGACGTCCTCGGCACTCAACGGATACCCGCCATAGGCGAGCACTGAGCGCAGCTTCTCCTTCGACACCGGCGTCTCGAGAGTGAGCAGCGTGCGAAGCTGGCCGTCGCGGTTCTGCTCGACGACCACGATCGTCTCGTGGGCGTCGAGGAAGGCGCGCACCCCGGCGCCGAAGGGAAAGCCCCGAACGCGCATGTAGTCGGCGGCGACCTCACGCTTGGCGAGCAGCTCGATCGCCTCCAGGACCGCGAGCTCGCAGCTGCCGAGGGTCACGATGCCGAGCGGCGCGTGGGCGTGGTCCTCCACGAGTGGAAGGGGAATGTGCTCCGCGGCCGCGGTGTGCTTGCGCGCGAGGCGGTCGAGAACCGCCTGGTACTCCTCGGGATACTCGGTGTACGCGCCCTCGATGGTGTGGCCCGACCCGCGCGTGAAAAACGCGCCGAGCTCACTCACGCCCGGGAGCGTGCGCGCCGCGACCGACTCGGCGTCTGCCGGCTCGTAGCGGTGATACACCTCGAGCTCGCGCAGCTCGCCCGCGTCGAGCACACGGCCGCGATCGGGCACGTAGGAGTCGTCCCATTCCAGCGCCGGACTCACCCAGTCGTTCATGCCGATGTCGAGGTCGGAGAGCACGAACACCGGGGTCTGGAAGCGCTCCGCGAGGTCGAAGGCGTTCGCCGCCATCGCGAAGCACTCGGCCGGATGCGCCGGGAACAGGAGCACGTGCTTGGTATCGCCATGCGAGGCGTACGCGCAGGCCAGGATGTCCGACTGCTGCACGCGAGTGGGCATCCCCGTCGACGGGCCGACGCGCTGCACGTCGAACACCACCGCCGGAATCTCCGCGTAGTAGCCCATGCCGAGCAGCTCCTGCATCAGCGAGATGCCCGGGCCGGACGTCGATGTGAACGCGCGCGCTCCCGCCCACGAGGCACCGAGCACCATGCCGATCGCGGCCAGCTCGTCCTCGGCCTGCAGCACCAGGTAGTTGTTGCGCCCGGTCTCGGGGTCGCGCCGGAACTTGGCGCAGTACTTGGCAAATGCGTCCATGAGCGAGGTCGACGGCGTGATCGGGTACCAGGCCGCGACGGTCGCGCCCGCGAAGACGCAGCCGAGCGCGGCCGCGGTGTTGCCGTCGATCAGGATCGAGCCATCGGTCGCGTCCATCGCCTCGATGCGGCAGGGCAGCGGGTGGTCGAAGTGCGAAGTCGCGAAATCGTGGCCGAGACGGAGCGCGCGCTGGTTGGACTCGCGCAGCCGGTCCTTGCCGGCGAACTGCTCGGTGAGCAGCTGCGCGATCACCTCCATGTCGATGCCCAGCATGGCCACGAGCGCACCGGCGCAGGCGATGTTCTTCATCAGGATGCGCTCGCGCGGTCCACGGAACTCGTCGTTGCACATCTCCGCGAGCGGCACGCCGAGGTAGGTCACATCCTCGCGGATGAGGGCACGATCGAGCGGCCACGACGAGTCGTACATAGTGAAACCGCCGCTTGCCACCTCGGCGATGTCGCGTGCGTAGGTCTGCCCGTTCATCGCCACCATGAGGTCGTACTCGCGGGCGCGGGCGACGTGCCCATCCTTGTTGATGCGGATCTCGTACCACGTCGGCAGGCCCTGGATGTTGGACGGGAACAGGTTCTTTCCCGAGACGGGCACGCCCATCCGGAAGATCGCGCGCATCAGCAGGTTGTTGGCGCTCGACGACCCGGTACCGTTGACGTTGGCGAGCTTCAACGCGAAGTCGTTCACCCTGGAACGTGGCGGCGCGAAATGCTCAGCTGCCATGTCAGGTCGCCACCGGGACAGGTGTTGAGACCGCGAGCGGGATCAGCAGCTCGAATTTCTGCATGTCCCACGCGGCGGTCGGGCAGCGCTCGGCGCAGAGGCCGCAGTGGACGCAGAGATCCTCGTCCTTGACCATCACGCGACCGGTCTGGGGCAGCGCCGCGGACACGTACAGTGCCTGGTCGAGGTTCCTGGCGGGCGCCATCAATCTCGTGCGCAGATCGGCCTCGTCACCGTTTTCGGTGATGGTCAGACACTGCACCGGGCAGATGTCGATGCACGCGTCGCACTCGATACAGAGCGGTGCTGCGAAGACGGTCTGAATGTCGCAGTTGAGACAGCGCTGCACCTCGCGCGCCGTCTGCTCGGCGGAGAACCCAACCTCCACCTCGGTGCCGATGCTCTGGAACCGTCGGGTCAGCTCGACGTGCTGCATGCGCTGGCGCGTCGAGGGGTTGTAGTCGTTGTGGTAGCTCCACTCGGTGAGCCCCATCTTCTGGCTGACCAGGTTGACGCCCTGGGGTGGCCGCGAGCTGACCGAGATGCCCTCGCAGTGGTTGTGCATCGAGATCGCTGCCTGGTGACCGTGCTCGACCGCCCAGATGATGTTCTTCGGCCCCATCGCCGAGTCCCCGCCGAAGAAGACCCCCGGCAGCGACGACTGGAACGTGATCGGGTCGACCACGGGCATGTCCCAGTCGCCGACCTCGAGTCCGAGATCGCGCTCGATCCAGGGAAACGCGTTCTCCTGGCCGATCGCGAGGATGACGTCGTCGCAGGGGATCACCACCGTGTCGATCACCGTCGAATGGATCGCTTGCTCGTCCCATTCGAGGCGCTGGAACTCCATACCGACGAGCCGGCCGTCCTCGATGACGAATCGCGTCGGCGAATGATTGACGAGGATCTCGACACCCTCCTCCTCGGCGTCCTCGAGCTCCCACGATGATGCTTTGAAGAACGAGCGCGGGCGGCGGGCCATCACCTTGATGGCGGTGCCGCCGAGGCGTAGCGACGAGCGGCAGCAGTCCATCGCGGTGTTGCCGACGCCGATGATCAGCACGCGCTCGCCGATCTTCTCGGTGTGCCCGAAGGCGACCGATTCCAGCCAGTCGATGCCGATGTGGATCCGGTCGCTCTCGCGCCTTCCGGGAATGTCGAGGTCCTTGCCACGGGGCGCGCCGGTGCCGATGAAGACGGCGTCGAAGTCCTGCTCCAGTAGCGAGCGAAGGCTCGACACCGGGGTGTTCAAGCGGAGGTCGACGCCCATGTCGATGATGGTTGCGATCTCCTCGTCGAGGATCTCCGCCGGGAGCCGGAACGCGGGGATGTTGGTGCGCATCAGGCCGCCGGGCTGTGGTTGCTGCTCGAGGATGACCACGTCGTAGCCGAGCGGCATGAGGTCGTTGGCCACCGTGAGCGATGCCGGCCCGGCGCCGACGCAGACGACGCGCCTTCCGCTCTTGATGGCCGGGATCACCGGGAGCCGCTCGGCTATATCGCCGCGGAGGTCCGAGGCGACGCGCTTGAGGCGGCAGATCGCCACCGGGGAACCATCGATCCTGGTGCGCCGGCAGGCGGGCTCGCAGGGCCGGTCGCAGGTGCGCCCGAGGATCCCCGGAAACACGTTCGACTCGCGGTTGGACATGTACGAGTCGGTGTAGCGCCCCTGGGCGATCAGACGGATGTACTCGGGGACGTTGGTGTGGGCCGGGCACGCCCACTGGCAGTCCACGACCCGATGAAAATAATTCGGGTCCGAGGTGTCGGTTGGGTTCACGAGATGGTTGGATTCCTGGACTTGGCCGTGTTCCCTTACATGGTGACACCGCTGCGGCGACCTGCGATGTTCGTCGCCATTCCGCGTCCCCTGTGAGAGCGTCGATACACTCTCAGCAGATGGGTGATCTTCGCTACGCGGACGCCGGCGTCGACATTGATGAGGGCAACCGCGCCGTCAGCCTGATCCGGCGCAGCATCGCATCGACCCACGGCCCGCAGGTCCTTGGCGGGATCGGCGCGTTCAGCGGGCTATTCGCCCTCGAGCCGGGAGCGCCCAATGGGCGCGTGCTGGCCTCGAGCACCGACTCGGTGGGCACCAAAGTCAAGATCGCGATCGCCACCGGGCGCCACCGCGGCATCGGCGTCGACCTCGTCAACCATTGTGTCAACGACATCCTCTGCTGCGGCGCCGAGCCGCTCTTCTTTCTGGACTACTACGCCACCGGCAAGCTCGTGGCCGAGCACCTGGCGGAGCTCATCGAGGGGATCGCCGAGGCCTGCCGGGCTGCGGGGTGCGCGCTCATCGGCGGCGAGACCGCCGAGATGCCGGGTGTGTACGCCCTCGGCGACTACGACATCGCGGGCTTCATCGTGGGCTCCGTTGAGGCGTCGGCGATCATCGACGGGAGGCGCGTCCAGGCCGGTGACGTGCTCCTCGCGCTGCCGAGCAGCGGGCTGCACACCAACGGGTATTCCTTGGTGCGTCACATCGTCGCCGAGCACGAGCTCCAATGGTCCGATGTCCTCCCCGGCACCGATCGACCGCTGGTCGACCTCCTGCTCGAGCCGCATCGCTGCTACCTCCAGGCGATCCGCGAGCTGCGAACGCTCACCGATGTGCGCGCGATGGCGCACATCACCGGGGGTGGCGTGATCGACAACGTGCCCCGGGTGCTCCCCGACGGCCTCGCGGCAACCATCGAACGTTCCGCGTGGAACATTCCGCCGATCTTCATCGCCATCCAGCAGGCAGGTGGGGTCCACCTCGAGGAGATGTGGCGCACCTTCAACATGGGTGTCGGGATGGTGGTGATCGTTCCCCCCGACGTTCCCCCGATCGCCTCCGCCGCCGGCATTCCGGTCTGGCGCATCGGCGAGGTGGTCCCCCAGTCAGGCACGCGGCGGGTCAACCTCCGGTGAGCGAACGTACCCCCGTCGGGGTGCTGGTGTCTGGAAAGGGAACCAACCTCGACGCTCTCCTTCAGGCGTGCAAACATCCCGACTTTCCCGCGCGCGTGGCACTCGTGGTCTCGAACCGGCCCAGCGCCCATGCGCTCGACGTGGCGCTCGGTTGGGGTGTGCCCGTGATCGCGTTGCCCCAGTCCGACTTCGCCGGCGACGCCACCGCCAGGGACGGGGAGATCCACAGGCGGTTCCACGCCGCCGGGGTGCGACTGGTCGTCTGTGCCGGCTACGACCGCATCCTCAGCGACGAGTTCCTGGACGCCTACCCCGACGCCATCCTCAACGTGCACCCCTCGTTGCTGCCCGCCTTCGCCGGCGGCATGGACGCCGTCGAGCGGGCCCTTGCCCGAGGCGTGCGCGTGACCGGGTGCACTGTGCAGCTGCTCGAGCGCGGCGAGGCTGACGGTGGACCGATCGTCCTCCAGGCCGCGGTGCCGGTCGAGATCGACGACGACGCGGTGACGCTGCGCCGGCGGATTCACGAGAGCGAGTGGGAGCTGCTCCCGCGGGCCGTGGCGCTCTGGTGCACCGGCCGGCTCCGGCGCGACGGCAACCGCGTCCGGGTGCTCCCCGCGCCCGCGCCGGCATCGGTCTGAGCATGCGGGCGCTGCTCTCGGTGAGCGACAAGACCGGCCTCGTGGAGTTCGCGCGCGGCCTGATCGAGCATGGGTACGACCTGATCGCGACCAGCAGCACCGGCATCGCGCTCGCCGAAGCCGGCGTCGAGGCGCAGCCGGTCGCCGACGTCACCGGGTTCCCGGAGATGCTCGACGGGCGCGTCCGCACCCTCCACCCGGCGATCCATGCCGGCATCCTCGCCCGCCGCGACGATCCCGAGCACATGCGCCAGCTCGCCGAGAGCCGCTACGAGCCGATCGACATGGTGGTCGTGTCCCTCTACCCGTTTGCCGAGACGCTTGCACGGGGTGCCGACGACGACGCGATTGTCGAGAACATCGATATCGGCGGGCCATCCATGATCCGCGCCGCGGCCAAGAATCGTGATTCGGTCGCCGTGGTCGTCTCGCCGGCACAGTACGGGGCGGTCCTGAGCGAGTTGCGCGAGCACAAGTCGGTGTCCCTCGCGACCCGCCACCGGCTGGCGACCGAGGCATTCGCTCACGTGGCCGCATACGACACGCAGGTCGCCGCGTGGCTGCGCAGCAGCGCCGCGGCCGAGGGGTTGCCCGCCGAGCTCACCATCGGCGGGTCGCGATTGCACGAGCTCCGCTACGGCGAGAACCCCCACCAGCGAGGAGCCCTCTACGCGATCCCGGGACCACCGGGCGGGACGGCGCACGCGCGCCAGCTCCAGGGCACGGCGCTGTCCTTCACCAACTGGCTCGATGTTGATGCGGCGCGGGCGCTGGTCGCCGAGTTTGACGAGCCCGCGGCGTGCATCATCAAGCACACCAACCCGTGCGGCTTCGCCGTCGGCGAGAACGCCGTCGACGCGTACCGCCGGGCCTACGAATGCGATCCGCGATCCGCGTTCGGCGGCATCGTCGGGGTCAATCGAGAGATCGACATGGCGACCGCAACAGCGCTGACCGAGACTTTCCTCGAAGCCGTGGTGTGCCCGGGCTTGGATGACGGTGCGGCGGCGCATCTCGCCACCAAGCCGCGGATACGCGTGCTCATCGTGGATCGGCCGTCGCAGGCCGAGCCGTTGGACGTCCGCAGCATCGATGGCGGGCTGCTCGTGCAGACGCGCGATCGGGTGATCATCGACCGCTCGACCATGAAGGTCGTCAGCGAGCGGCAGCCCGACGAGGCCGAGTGGCGCGACCTGCTGATCGCGTGGCGGGTCTGCCGGCACGTCAAGTCAAACGCGGTGGTCATCGTCCGCGACGGCATGGCGGTGGGCGTGGGAGCGGGTCAGATGTCCCGTGTGGAGTCCTCGGAGCTGGCGGTGGCCCGGGCCGGTGACCGCGCAGGCGGGGCGGTCTCAGCCTCGGACGCCTTCTTCCCGGTGCCGGACGGCCTCGAGACCCTGGGCAACGCCGGGGTGCGCTCGGTGATCCACCCGGGCGGCAGCAAGAACGACTCCAAGGTCACCGACGCCGCCGACGTGCTGGGGATGGCGGTCGTGCTCACCGGGGAGCGCCACTTCCGCCACTGAGACTGAGCCGGCCGTGGGGTGCCTGCAGGTGCGTTCGTTTTACCGTGGTGCAACATAGGAGTCCCGCGTGCGTCAGGGGAGAACATGACCACACTCGAAAACCGACCGAACACCGCACTCCTCGTCGTCGACGTGCAGAACGGCGTCGTGGACGGGGCTCACCAGCGCGACGCGGTCGTCGCGAACGTCGCCAGCCTGGTCGACAAGGCGAGGCTGGAGCAGGTCCCCGTTGTCTGGGTGCAGCACTCCGACGAGCAGCTTGCGAAGGAGAGCGACGGCTGGAGGATCGTCCCCGAGCTGGAGCCGGGCGACGCCGAGCCGATCGTCGAGAAGAGCTATGGCGACTCCTTCGAGGACACCACGCTCGAGTCAGTGCTGTCGGGCCTCGGAGTCGGGCGACTTCTGGTCGTCGGCGCGGAGACCGACGCGTGCATCCGCTCCACGCTCCATGGCGCATTTGCCAGGGGGTACGACGCGACCCTGGTCAGTGACGCCCACACAACGGGAGACCAGACGGAATGGGGGGCGCCGCCGCCGGACCAGGTCATCGCGCACACGAACTTGTACTGGACCTACCAGACGGCGCCGCGGCGGACGGCCGGGACGGTGACGACCAAGGACGTCGACTTCGGCGCCTAGCGCCCGTTGCGCCGCCCGTTGCGATCGTGCTTGGCCTGGTCCTCGATGCAGTATCTCGCCGTCGGGATCGCCTCGAGCCGGCCTTCGCTGATCGGCTGGCCGCAGGCCTCGCAGTTCCCGTACGAGCCGGTGTCAACCCGCTTGACCGCCGCCTCGAGCTCGAGCAGCTCCAGCTCGGCGTGCTGCAGGACGCTGTGATCGATCTCCAGGCCGATCGTCTCGCTGGCGAGCTCCGCGGGGTGCTGCTCCGCCGACGCGAGCTCGCGCTCGGTCGCGTCCTGGGCGTCTGCGGTCAGGCGGTTCGCCGCGTTACGAAGCTCCTCGATCCGGGCTCGTTCGGTCACCAAGCGGGTGCGGGCCTCGTCGGTGTTCATAGTCGTGGGTCAACCCCTGTGTCTGCTCAGAGCGGTCTCGCCCGGGCGCGACGCGCCCGCGATGGGTCACTCGTCCACTCTCGGCCCGCAGGTTTCCCACCCATTCTCACGAATGCGCCCCCGTTAAGCAATGGGGGCTACGCCGCGGGCGGCGCGAGCCAGAGCACCGCGAGCGGCGGCAGGGTCACCTGAGCCGAGTACGAGTAGGCGTGCATGGGCTCGGCTCCGGCTTGGACGGCCCCCAGGTTGCCGACGCCACTGCCGCCGTAGTGATCGGAATCGGTGTTCAGCACCTCGGTCCAGCGGCCGGGGAGCGGCAGCCCGACCCTGAAGTCGTAGCGGACCACGGGCGCGAAGTTGGCGATGCATGCGATGCCCGGATGCCCGTGAGCGTCTCGCCGGACGAAGCTGAGGATGTTCTGGTCCGCGTTGCCGGCGTCGATCCATTCGAACCCCCTGGGACTCTCGTCGAGCTCCCAGAGCGCCGGCAACGCCCCGTAGAGCGCTCCCAGGTCGACCATCATGCGATGCACTCCGGCGTGCGCCGGGTCGTCGAGCAGCTGCCAGTCGAGCTCGGCATCGTGCGCCCATTCGCGCTCCTCGGCGAGCTCACCGCCCATGAAGAGCAGTTTCTTGCCCGGGTGCGCCCACATCCAGCCGAAGAGCGCGCGCAGGTTCGCGAAGCGCTGCCAGGCATCGCCGGACATCTTGCCGAGGAGCGACCCCTTGAGGTGCACGACCTCGTCGTGCGAGAGCGGCAGGATGAAGCGCTCCGACCAGGCGTACATGAGCCCGAAGGTCATCTGGTGATGCGCGTACCTGCGGTAGACGGGATCCTTGTGCAGGTAGTCGAGGGTGTCGTGCATCCAGCCCATGTTCCATTTGAAGTCGAAGCCGAGGCCGCCGCTCGCGGTTGACCGGGTCACCCCCGGCCAGGTTGTCGACTCCTCGGCGATGGTCAGCATGCCCGACCTGCGCGCGTGCAATGAGTCGTTGACCTCGCGGAGCAGGGCGATCGCCTCGAGGTTCTCCTTGCCGCCATAGATGTTCGGCACCCACGCGCCCGGCTGTCGCGAGTAATCCAGGTAGAGCATCGAGGCCACGGCGTCGACACGGAGCCCGTCAACGTGGAATTCCTCTGCCCAGTAGTGGGCGTTGGCGACGAGGAAGTTGCGCACCTCGTTGCGTCCGTAGTTGAAGACATAGGTTCCCCAATCGGGCTGCTCGCCGCGGCGCGGGTCGGCGTGCTCGTAGAGCGGCGTCCCGTCGAACCGCGCGAGGGCCCACCCGTCGCGCGGGAAGTGGGCGGGCACCCAGTCGAGGATCACACCGATGCCGCTGCGGTGCATGACGTCAACGAAATGGCGGAAATCGTCGGGGGAGCCGTGCCGCGCGGTCGGCGCGTAATAGCCGGTGACCTGGTATCCCCAGGATCCGCCGAAGGGGTGCTCCATGATCGGGAGCAGCTCGACGTGCGTGAACCCCATGGCGCTGCAGTGGGCGGCGAGGGGCTCGGCGATCTCGCGATAGCTGAGGATGCGCCCGTCGGGGCCGCGACGCCACGAGCTCAGGTGGACTTCGTACGCGGCGAACGGCGCCTGCTCGAGGCCCGCGCCGGCGCGCCGGCGCATCCACGCCCCGTCCCGCCAGCGGTGCGCGCTCTGTTCGACGATGGAGGCGGTCCCAGGCGGGTGATCAGACGCTCTCGCCAGGGGATCGGCCTTGAAGATGCGCATCCCATCGCCGCGGGTTACCAGGAACTTGTAGCGAACCCCGGGACCGACCCCCGGGCAGAACAGCTCCCACACCCCCGAGCCGCCAAGGGTGCGCATGGGCCAGGTGCGCGCATCCCAGAAGTTGGCGTCGCTCACCACGCTGACCCCGAGCGCGTTCGGCGCCCAGACGCTGAACGCGGCCCCGAAGACGCCTTCATGCTCGATGATGCGCGCGCCGAGGACTCGCCACAGCTGGGCGTGCGTTCCCTCGCCGATCAGGTGGAGGTCCAGCTCGCCGACGGTTGGAGAGAACCGGTACGGGTCCTCCTGCTCCCACTCGCGCTCGGCGTTGCGGAAGCGGATTCGATACCCGGGCTCGCCGGCGGGAACGTTGGCCTCGAACAATCCCGCGGCATGCACCCGGCGCATCGGCGTGACGCCGTCGCGCCGGGCGACGCTCGCGGTGGTGGCTTCCGGATGGAACGCCCGGATCCGCATCGAATCGCCGCCGGCGCGGGGTCCCAGCAGGTCATGAGGATCGCGGAGGCGGCCGGCGAGCATCTGCTCCACTGTCGCGTCGAGTTCGGATCCGCCCGCGTCGCCGGAGGTCACTGGCCAGCGCCGCGAAGCAGGAATCGCAGTGGGATCGGAACCCAGGACGGGCGGTGACCGAGCTCGTAGCCGATCTCGTAGACGGCCTTCTGCACCTCGAAGGCGCGCCGGAGCACCAGCGATGGGCCGGGGGCGGGGAGCACCGGCTGGGAGCCGATGGTCTCGAGGTACGCGCTCCAGAAGGCGTCGCGGTTGGCGTCGGCCCAAGCCTCACCGTAGCCGCGGAGCAGCTCGGCTTCGGCCCCTTCCGGCGCGGTGCGATCGGCGATCGCGGCCGCGGCCGCGTAGTCGAAGGAGCGGAGCATCGCCGCGACGTCGCGCAGCGGCGTGGTGAGCTCGCGGCGTTGGGCCGGAGTCCGGTCCGGTTCGCCTTCGAAGTCGAGGATCACCCATCCCGTGTCGATGCGGAGGAGCTGGCCGAGGTGCAGGTCGCCGTGGGTGCGGATGAGCACTCCACCTGGAGAAAGCACGCGGATCTGATCGAACCGAGCGACCACGGCATTCCTCACGTCGCGAAGCGGGTCGAGCGATGGCTCGTCGCGGGCGAGGAGCTGATCGAGCTCGCGGGTCATCGTGTTAGCCCAGTTGTTGAGCGACCCCTCGGTCAGCGGCGCCGGCGCCATGTCCGTGCCCGGCGCGCCCGACGCAAGCGCGAGGTGCATCTCCGCGACCACCTTGCCGAGCCGCATCGATTCGGCGAGGAACGCTGCGTCCTGGTCGTCCACCATCGCGCGGCGCTCCGCCGGATCTGCCTGCCCGACCGACTCTGCGTTGGCGTAGAGGTCGCGCAGCGACGTGAGCGCGAGCGCCCAGCCCTCGGTGCTGTTGTGCAGGAAGCGCTGCACGAGCACCAGCGCAGAGGGGGCCTCACCATCCGACTCCCAGACCACGCGTCCGAGCATCGGCGCAAGGTGGGTGAAGCCGGCGGCGGTGAGCGCGTCGGACATCTCGAGCTCCTGCGACGGTCCCGGCTCGACTCGACGTAGATGCTTGAGGAATATGGCGTCACCCACCTCGACCGACGTGTTGCTCTGCTCGACCCGGAGGTGGCGCACCGAGGACAGGCTGCCGGTGTCGAGCGCGTCCGGGTCCGGGCATGAGCACCGCAATGTCCCGGTCGCGGTGGTCAGCACCCGCTGGTTGCGGACGGCGTCGAGCAGCCACTCGATGTACGTCGAATCGCCGACCGCGTCGTAGAGTGCGACGGGCTCAGGCGCCTCCGGCCATGGGATCATGAACTCCGGCACCCGCTCGATGATGGGATCACCCACCGGACGGGTGCCGAGCGGGAGCGCGTAGCGCGTCGTCCCACCGTCGGTGAAGGTCACGGCGGTGAGCGCGTGCAGCAGCACTGGTGAGCTCTCGCTGATCACCGCGGCATCGACGATCGCGGTCGTGCTGATGCTTCGACCTTGCGCGCCGGCCCAGCGCTGCCGGGCGATGTAGGCGCCGAGCGCCTGCTCGCAGCCTGCGAGGCGATGGTCGCGGAGCATGGCGGTCACGCCTCCGTCCTGCGCACTCATGATGCCGGTGGGTCCAGCGTGAACCAGTAGAAACCGTGCGGGCCCATGGTCAACAGATACGGCAGCTCGCCGATGCGTGGAAAGTGGACCCGCCCGAGCATCTCGACCGGCGTCATGTCGGCGTACTTGCGCAGGTCGAGCTCGACCGGTTGCGCGAATCGCGAAAGATTGTTGACGCAGAGGACTGTCTGTCCGTCCATGCTGCGCAGGAAGGCGAACACCGAGGGGTTGGCCGCGTCGAGGGCTTCGAAGCTCCCTTCGCCGAACACCGGGAAGCGCTTGCGGACCGCGATGAACCGGCGGAGCCAGTGCAGCATCGACGACTCGTTGCGGCGCTGCGCGCTGACATTGCATGCCTGGTAGCCGTAGACCGGGTCCATGAGCGGGGGCAGATACAGCTGTGCGAAATCGGCCTGGCTGAAACCACCGTTGCTGTCGGCGGTCCACTGCATCGGGGTGCGAACGCCGTCTCGGTCGCCGAGGTAGACGTTGTCTCCCATGCCGATCTCGTCGCCGTAGTAGAGGATTGGGCTGCCCGGGAGCGAGAGGATGAGGCCGTGAAACAACTCCATCTGCCTGCGCCCGTTGTTCAGCAGCGGGGCGAGCCGGCGCCGGATGCCGAGGTTGAGCTTGGCACGCGGGTCCTTGGCGTACTCACCCCACATGTAGTCGCGCTCCTCGTCGGTCACCATCTCGAGGGTGAGCTCGTCGTGGTTGCGCAGGAAGATCCCCCACTGGCAATTGGGCGGGACGGCCGGAGTGCGATCCAGGATCTCGGTGATCGGATACCGCTGTTCGCGGCGCAGGCCCATGAACATCCGCGGCATCAATGGAAAGTTGAAGCACATGTGGCATTCGGGCTGGTCCGGTGAGCCGAAATAGTCCACCACGTCCTCGGGCCACTGGTTCGCCTCCGCGAGGAGCACCTTGTCCGGGTACTCGACGTCGAGCGCGGCGCGCAGCTCGGCGAGGAACGCGTGGGTCTCGGGAAGGTTCTCGCTGTTGGTCCCCTCGCGCTTGAAGAGGTAGGGGACGGCGTCGAGCCGGAAGCCGTCCACGCCGAGGTCGAGCCAGAACCTGCACACGTCGATGATCTCGGCGCGCACTTGCGGGTTGTCGTAGTTGAGATCGGGTTGGTGGCTGAAGAAACGGTGAAAGTAGTACGCGCCAGCCTCGTCGTCCCACGTCCAGTTCGACGTCTCGGTGTCGAGGAAGATGATCCGCGCGTCGGTGAATTTATTCTTCGTGTTCGACCACATGTACCAGTCGCGGTACTCGCTGTCCGGTGACGAGCGCGCGCTCTTGAACCAGGGATGCTGGTCGCTGGTGTGGTTGATGACCAGGTCCATGATCACGCGGATGCCGCGGCGGTGCGCCTTCTCGACGAGCCGGGCGACATCCTCAACGGTGCCGTAATCGGGCAGCACCATTCGGTAGTCGGCGATGTCGTAGCCACCGTCGCGCAGCGGGCTCTGCTGGAAGGGCAGCAGCCAGATGCAGTCGACGCCGAGCCACTCGAGGTATTCGAGCTTCCCGATCAGACCCGCGAAGTCGCCGATGCCGTCGTTGTTGTCGTCGTGAAAGGCACGGACCGACAGCTCGTAGAAGACTGCCTTCTGGAACCAGAGCGCGTCATCGGCCAGGTCCGCGCGTGCCTTCATCGTAGCGGGCGCACGTGCAGGACGTGCGCCGGCTGCAGTGCCGGGTCCAATCGAACGTAGTTCACCGCGCCGTGCCACGTGTACGTCTCACCTCCGAGCTCATCATGCACTTCGAACGGCCGGTCCCCGGTGACGCCGAGCACGCCGAGGTCCAGCCACGTGTTTGCCTCCCGCGGATGATGGGGATCCAGGTTGACGACGAGGATGATCACATCGTCCTTCTCGGGAGTCGATCGCGAGACGCAGAGCATCGAGTCGTCGGTCATGTGGTGCAGGCGCAGTGTGCCCAGTTGCGCGATGGCATCGCGGTGGCCGTTGCGGATCTCGTTCAGCCGTGTGATGAACGGAGCGATCGACCCGGGCTGCGACCAGTCACGCGGGCGCAGCTGATACTTCTCGGAATCGAGGTATTCCTCGCTGCCCTCGCGAACCGCCACGCTTTCGCAGAGCTCGTAGCCGCTGTACATCCCCCAGGAGGGACAGGTGACCGCCGCGATCACCGCGCGCATCCTGAAGGCCGCTGGACCTCCGTGCTGGAGCGTGGCGTGCAGGATGTCCGGCGTGTTCACCCAGAAGTTCGGACGGAACCAGTCGACCAACTCTGTCTGTGACAACTCTGTCAGATACTCGCTGAGCTCCCAGGCGCTGTTGCGCCAGGTGAAGTACGTGTACGACTGGGAGAAGCCGATCTTGGCAAGCCGCTGCATCACCGCGGGCCGGACGAATGCCTCGGCGAGCATGACCACCTCCGGGTGCTCGCGGCGGATCTCGGCGATCAGCCATTCCCAGAAGGGGAAGGCCTTGGTGTGCGGGTTGTCGACGCGGAAGATGCGCACGCCGTGGCCGATCCAGAAGCGCATCACGTCGCGGAGCGCGACCCAGAGTCGCGGCGCGTCGTCGCTGTCGAAGTCGATCGGGTAGATGTCCTGGTATTGCTTGGGCGGGTTCTCGGCGTAGCGGATCGATCCGTCCGCGCGATGCCGGAACCACTCGGGGTGCTCGCTCACCCACGGATGATCCGGGCTGCACTGCAGCGCATAGTCGAGGGCCACCTCGAGGCCGGCACCCTCGGCGGCGGCGACGAACTCGTCGAAGTCGTCGAGTGTGCCGAGATCGGGGTGGACCGCCGTATGTCCACCCGACGCCGCGCCGATCGCCCAGGGGCTCCCCGGGTCGCCGGGCGAGCACTCGGTCACATTGTTCGGCCCCTTGCGATGGGTGATGCCGATCGGGTGGATCGGGGGCAGGTACAGCACCGAGAAACCCATCGCCGCGACCGCCGGGAGTCGCTTCCGGGCGAGCTTGAACGTGCCGCTCCGAGGCGGCACCGCCCCCTCCGATCTCGGGAACATCTCGTACCAGGCGGAGTACCCGGCGATCTCGCGTTCGACCCACAGGGGGTACGGGCCGGCGATGGTGGCGTGGCTGAGGTCGGCGGTACGGCGCATCAGCCCCATCGTCGCCTCCCGTGAAGCCAGCTGAACCCTCGACTCGGCGGCGGTGTCGGCGCCGAGCCTGGCCGCGAGCGCGGTGAGCGCCCGGCGGTCCGACTTGGAGACCACCGGCAGATCGGCCCGGGCGGCAGCGAGCGCGGCGCCGTCGGCGAGATCGAGCTCGACGTCGACGCCCGCCTGAAACCGGATTCCCAGGTCGCGGGCGAAGCCTCCCCAGACGTCGCGGATCCCGATGACGGCGAAGCTCCATGCACCGAGCCGGCGGGGCTTGATCCATGCGCTGAACCAGTCCTGGGGCTCGGACTCCATGGGCACCTCGAGCATCCCCGACGGCGGGGCGTCGGGCGCGAGCGGCCGGGCTCCGGGCCAGTGCCAGACCCAGGCGAGGAGCGGATCGTGGCCGTCCGCGAAGACACGCGCGGACACTCGCACGGGAAGCCCACGGGTGCCCTTGGCGGGGAACTCGCCGCAGTCGACGGTGGGTCTGACGCGTTCGACGACCACCCGCCTCCGATCGCCGAGCAGCCGGTCGGGGACGGGGTTGCTCATCGGGTTCATCTGCGACTGTAGGTCGCGACACAAGCTAGCAGACGGGACCGGATCCGTAATGGTTCCTCAACACGGAGCCCGTACAGTTCAGTCGAGCCCACGTGACCCGATACCGTCTTGCGCTCGCAACCGTCGCCGTGCTGATCGTCGCCGCGGTGCTCTTCACCGTGGTGCGCAACCCGCCCCCGGCGGCCACGGCGTCGAGCACCGGCGGCCAGGTGCTCTCGGTGGGTCAGCGTCACAACGCGCCCGACTTCACCGGCATCGACGGCTGGCTCAACAGCTCGCCACTGACCCTGGCGGACCTCCACGGCAAGGTCGTGCTCATCGATTTCTGGACGTTCTCGTGCGTCAACTGCGTGCGCACGATTCCCCACCTCCAGGCGCTCTACAACGACTACAAGCAGGACGGCTTCGTGATCGTGGGCGTGCACTCGCCCGAGTTCGACTTCGAGAAGGTGCCGGCCAACGTCGCAGCCGCGGTCACCCGACTCGGGGTCACGTGGCCGGTCGCCATCGACAGCCAGATGGCCACGTGGAACGCCTACCAGAACCAGTTCTGGCCGGCCGAGTACCTGCTCGACCAGCAGGGGCGGGTCGCCTACACGAGCTTTGGTGAGGGGGACTACACGCAGACCGATGCCGCGGTGGCGGATCTGCTCAACGTGCACACCGCTGCGCTCCCGTCGTCGACGCCGGTCCCCGGCAACACGACGCCCGAGCTCTACGCCGGCAGCGAGCGCGGGCAGCTTGCCGATAACGAGGTCTATGGCACCCCCGGCACGCCGCAGGCGTACCCGGATCCCGGTCCCCCCCAGATGCAGAACGCGATCCAGGTGACCGGTACCTGGGCCGATGAGGGCCAGTATCTGCAAGCGGCCACGAGCGGCCACGTCCGGCTCAACTTCATCGCCGACGCGGTGTACATCGTCGCCGGAACCCCCGGCGCGGCACTACCGGTTTCAGTCAAACTTGACGGAAAGACGGTCGCCGGCAGCGAGAGTGGATCCGGGTTGACCGATTCCGGCTTCACGGTGAGCAGGCAGGACCTCTTCCAGCTGCTCGCCGGCGTCTCGTCCGGTTACCATCTCATCGACCTGACCGTGCCTGCGGGCTTCCGCATCTACACCTTCACCTTCGGCTGATGCTCTCGATTGCCACGGTGCTCGCGACCTTCGTCGCGGGGCTCGGGTCCTTTCTCGCACCGTGCACGGTTCCACTGCTGCCGGCCTATCTCGCATGTGTCTCCGGGGTGAGCGCTGCGGAGCTGAGCAACCCGGACCGGCACAGCTTCCGGCTCCGGCTCCTCGCCGGGTCGCTGCTCTACGTCGCCGGATTCACGCTCGTCTTCGTCCTCCTCGGGCTCACCGCCGGCGGGATCGCGCGGGTTGCCAACGGCGCGGTGAGCGGACGGATCGTCGAGATCGTCGGGGGAGTCGCGGTGATCCTCTTCGGCCTCGCCATCATCGGCGTGGTCAGGGTCGGCCTGCTCGAGCGAACCCAGGGATTCCAACTCCCCGAACGGCTGCGCCGTCGAGGCGTGCTCGGCGCCTTCCTGGTCGGCGTCGTCTTCGGGCTCGGCTGGACGCCCTGCGTCGGACCCTACCTGGCGGCGGCGCTGACCCTTGCCGCGCTCAGCTCCCACGCGCTGAGCGGAGCGCTGCTGCTGGTCATCTACTCGCTCGGGCTCGGCCTGCCCTTCATCGCCGTGGCGCTGCTGTGGGCGTCACTTCCCGAACTCCCCCGCCGTCTCAACCGGTTGGTGCGCCCCCTGACGCTGGCCGGCGGTGTGATCACCGTGGCCCTGGGTGTGTTGCTCGCCACCGGCGCGTACACCCACCTCACGTCGTACCTGGCGCAGCTCTCGACCCCGACCTGATCGCCGTCCCGGCTGACGCGCTGCTTTGGTTCAGGCGAACTTGCGGCAGACCACGACGTCGAGGGTCACGTTGCGCTGGATGTGCCGGGCAAGCCGCAGATACACGCGGAAATCGCGATAGTGCTGGTCCCCGACCATCTCCCTGAGCTGGTCGGCGTGCTTGTGCATGTTCGCCAGCCAGTGGTCGATGGTCACCTCGTAGTGCCGCCGCTCGATGTGATGCACCCGCTCGATGTCGAATCCCGCGTCATTGGCGAGGCGGGTTTCCTCCGCGAGGGTCCGGTAGTTGCCGGTGTCCCCGTAGATCTGGCTCACGAACTCGCCGCCGCGATCGAGCTTGGCGTGGCGGGGGTGCTTGAGGTGCAACTCCTTGTTGATCATCACGCCGCCGGGTTTGAGCCAGGCGTGGCATTTGGCGAAGAACCCGGCCAGGTTGAAGAAGTGGACGATCACCTCGTCGGTGTAGATCGCGTCCACGTGCTCCTCGGGCGTGTAGTCCTCCCAGTGGCTGAGGACGATCTTCGCGTCGGTGCCGCGGCCGGCGATCCGCTGCTCGGCATAGCCCTTCTGGGTCGGTGAGAGCGTCAGCCCGGTACCGGTCAGCCCATAGGTGTCACACAGGTAGGTGAGCGGGCCGGCCCAGCCACACCCCACATCGATGAGGCGCATGCCCCGCTCGAGACCCGCGAGCCGAGCGATCAGGTCGAGCTTTGCCTGCTGTGAGGCGGTGTCGTCCTCGGTGCCCGGGTCCCAGAGGTTGGCCGAGTAGACGTTCCACTCACCGCCGGTGATGAGCAGGAAGAACTCCGGCGGCTGCTCGTAGTGGACGTTGGTCCGAGCCTGGTCGACGTCGGTCGTGTAATCGTGGTAGAGCTGGTGCTCGGGGCGGACGTCAGTTCTCTGGCTGCCGGCCATGACCAAATCCTTTGCAATTCCTCATCAGGACGAGAAGGATAGCCGCGCCGCACCGGGTGTTGTGGTCAATCCGACTGTTTCAGGCAGAAGGCGGCACGCTGCCGCTGTGGCCGGCGCCTCGCGCCATCATCGAGTGCGAAGATGGATCGGTCATGGCCGGCTCTGATCCCTTCGGCACCAGGGCGGAATTGCTGCCGGGGGTTTCCTACCATCGTCTCGGCGCGCTCGCCGAGCGGGGCATCGGTGACGTCTCGCGGTTGCCCGTGACCCTGAAGATCCTGCTCGAGAACAGCCTGCGCAATGCCGACGCCCCGTCGGTCCGCGAGGGCGACGTGGAAGCGATCGCGAGCTGGGACGGAACCCGCTCCGGCGCCGACCGCGAGCGCGCCTTCATGCCCGCCCGGGTCCTTCTCCAGGACTTCACCGGCGTTCCGGCGGTGGTCGACCTCGCCGCGATGCGCTCGGCGGTCGCCCGTGCCGGTGGCGATCCGATGCGCATCGACCCGCTCGTCCCCGTCGACCTGGTCATCGACCACTCGGTGCAGGTCGACGCCTTCGGCAATCGCGAGGCGTACGAACGCAACATCGCGCGCGAGTACGAGCGCAACCGCGAGCGCTACGCACTGCTCCGCTGGGCGCAGCAGGCGTTTCGGGGATTTCGGGTGGTCCCACCGGGGATGGGGATCGTGCATCAGATCAATCTCGAGTACCTCGCGCAGGTCGTCCAGGTGCGGGAGATCGGCGGCCTGCAGATGGCCCTGCCCGACACGCTGGTCGGCACCGACTCGCACACGCCGATGGTCAACGGCGTCGGCGTGCTCGGCTGGGGTGTGGGCGGCATCGAGGCCGAGGCCTGCATGCTCGGGCAGCCGCTGTTCCTGCTTGCGCCCGTCGTCGTCGGGGTCCGGTTCCACAACGCGCTGCCGGCGGGCACCACCGCGACCGACCTCGTGCTCACGCTGACCGAGCTGCTCCGCACCCACGGTGTCGTCAACAAGTTCGTCGAGTTCTGCGGCAGCGGCCTGAGCTCGATGTCGGTGCCGGACCGTGCCACACTCTCCAACATGTCGCCGGAGTTCGGCGCCACCGCGTCGTTGTTCCCGGTCGACGCGCGCACCCTCGAATATCTCCGCGCTTCGGGTCGCGACGCCGAGCACATCGACCTCGTCGAGCGCTACTCGAAGGAACAGGGCATGTTCCGCACCGACGACTCGGCGATCCCGACGTTCAGCGAGATGGTCGAGCTCGACCTTGCGAGCGTGGTGCCGAGCGTGGCCGGTCCGAAGCGTCCGCAGGACCGCGTCGCGCTGCCGCAGGTGTGGGAGTCGTTCACCAACGTGTGGGAGCAACGCGCCGAGCGGAGTTCGAACGAGGTCACCGCCGAAGGCGAGGTGTCACGGCTCGAGGAGGAGGGAGGCATCGACCCGGATGGCATGACCGCGGCGCCGGTACCGAACGGACCTCCCGACACCGACCTGGTGCGGGACGGATCGGTGGTCATCGCCGCGATCACCTCGTGCACGAACACCTCGAATCCAACGGTGATGGTGGCCGCGGGGCTGCTCGCTCGCAACGCCGTCGCGCGCGGTCTCATGCCTCCGGACTACGTCAAGACCTCGCTCGCGCCGGGATCGCGCGTGGTCACCGATTACCTCGAGCGGGCGGGATTGCTCGGCTCCCTCGAGCAGCTCCGCTTCAACCTCGTCGGCTACGGCTGCACGACCTGCATCGGCAACAGCGGGCCGCTTCCCGAGTCGGTCGCGGATCGCATCGACGCCGAGGACCTCACCGTCGCCGCGGTGCTCAGCGGCAACCGCAACTTCGAAGGCCGGATTCATCCCCAGGTTCGCGCCGCATATCTTGCGTCGCCACCGCTCGTGGTCGCGTACGCGCTCGCGGGACGCCTCGATATCGATCTCACCACCGACTCGCTCGGAATCGGACACGACGGGAATCCGGTGTTCCTCAACGACATCTGGCCGAGCGGCGACGAGATCACCGAGACAGTGCGCGCCGCCATCGGGAGCGACCTGTACACCCGGGAGTACGCGCGGATCTTCGAAGGCGACGAGCACTGGCAGCAGCTCCCGTCCCCGGCCGGTGGCCTCTTCGACTGGGACCCGGACTCGACGTACGTTCGCGAACCGCCGTACTTCGTTGGCATGTCACCCGAGCCACAGGCGCCGGCTGATGTGATCGACGCGCGCGTGCTCGCGCTGCTCGGCGATTCGATCACCACCGACCACATCTCGCCGGCGGGAAGCATCTCCGGTGTGAGCCCCGCGGCGGCGTACCTGCGCGAGCACGGCGTCGAAGCCCGTGACTTCAACACCTACGGAGCGCGGCGCGGCAACCATGACGTGATGGTGCGCGGGACCTTCGCGAACATCCGCCTTCACAACCAGCTCGCCGATGGCAAGGAGGGCGGTTGGACGGCGCACCTCCCGGACGGCGCGGTCATGACCATCTTCGACGCGTCGGCGCTCTATCAACAGGAGGGCGTCCCGCTGATCGTCATCGCGGGGCGCGAGTACGGCTCCGGGTCGTCGCGGGACTGGGCTGCGAAAGGCCCGCTGCTCCAGGGGGTTCGCGCTGTGATCGCCGAGTCCTACGAGCGCATCCACCGCAGCAACCTGGTGGGCATGGGCATTCTCCCGCTGCAGTTCCGTGTCGGCGAGAGCGCCGAGTCACTCCGCCTCGACGGCACCGAGCTGTACACGATTCGTGGCGTCGCGGGCGCGTCGCCGGGTTCGGCGGTGCACGTGAGCGCGCGGCGCGCCGGCCAGGCCGACATCGAGTTCGACACCGTCTCCCGTCTCGACAGCGAGACCGACGTCGAGTACCTCCGCAACGGCGGGATCCTCCCGCTCGTGCTGCGTCAGCTCATGAACGGCTGAGCGCTCGCTCAGACGTGTGATGGTTCTCTTCGTCCTCTTCTTCATCGTCGTCGTTGTGGTCGGGTTCGCCAGATCGGCGCCATCTTCGACGCGACCGTGCTGATCGAGCAGCGCATCCCCGCGCTGGTGCGCGCCCCGACCGTGGCCTGATCGCCGGCGCAGACGTTTGGTCGTCTCTTCCGGCGCGGTACCCTAGACCCGCACCCGATCCCCCGCTCCCAAGGAGACGCTCGTGATTCCCCTCATCGTGGTCCTCGTCATCATCGTGGTCATCGCCCTGGCCGCGGTGGCCTCGTACAACCGGTTCGTCTCCCAGCGCAACGCGGTGCAGAACGCCTGGGCCGACATCGACACCGAGCTCAAGCGCCGCTACGACCTCATTCCCAACCTGGTCTCGACGGTGCAGGGGTACGCCGCCCACGAGCGAGGGGTCTTCGAGGAAGTTGCCCAGGCGCGTTCGGTCGGATTGCAGGCCCAGGGACCGGCCGCCGCGGCCGCCGCCGAAGGCCCGTTCCAGATGGCCCTCGGTCACCTCTTCGCGGTGGCGGAGAACTACCCGGAGCTGAAGGCCAACCAGAACTTCCTCCAGCTCCAGGCGACGCTGTCGGACACCGAGGACCGCATCCAGGCCTCGCGGCAGATCTACAACGCCAACGTCCAGCAGTTCAACCGCCGGATCCAGTCCTTCCCGTCGAACGTGATCGCCAACATGTTTCATTTCCAGAACGCCGAGTTCTTCCAGATCGACGCGGCGCAGCGGGCAGTGGTCGCTGAGCCGCCGAAGGTCGATTTCAGCGCGATCACCAACGCGACGTACGGGCAGGGCTCGGGGGCTGCGCCGGCTCCCTCGGCTGCGCCGGGATCGCCGCCGGCGCCTCCCGTATCGGGCGCCTGAGGGCTCGCCGGTGCAGCCGGCGCCGCGTCGCTGGCGGTTGAGCGACGCCGAGCCGCTGGCCGGGCTGCACCCGGTGGTCGGGCAGGTCCTGGCGGCGCGCGGCTTCGACCTCGACGCCGCAACCGCCTTCCTCGATGTCGGCGGGGGATACCACGATCCATTCGGACTGCCGGCGATGGAGCCGGCGGTCGCTGCGATCCGGGCGACCGTCGACGAAGGCGGCGCGATCGCCATCTACGGTGACTACGACGCCGACGGGGTGACCGCCTGCGCGATGCTGACACGCTGCCTGCGCGAGGCGGGTGCGACGGTCATTCCCTACATCCCCAACCGCATGACCGAGGGATACGGGCTCCATGCGGCCGCGCTCACCGACCTGGCGGAGCGCGGCGCTCGCTGCGTGATCACCGTGGACTGCGGCACCAGCAGCGTCGATGTGGCGCTCGGCCGGCCCGCGAGCATGCGCCTGGTGGTCACCGACCATCACCTGGCGCTCGCTCCCGGCGGCTCGCCGCCGCAACTCGCTGCAGCCGATGCGCTTGTCAACCCCAAGCTCCCGGGCTCGACGTACGCGTTCGACGGGCTCGCCGGCGCCGGGGTCGCGTTCAAGCTCGTCCAGGCATTGGAGTCGCGCGGGGTCGTGCCGGCCGGCAGCACCGAGGCCTCGCTGGGGCTTGCCGCGCTCGGGACGATCGCCGACATGATGCCGCTGCGCGGCGAGAACCGCGTGATCGTCCGCGATGGCCTGGCGCGGATCGCCGATCTGCCCGGGCTTCGCGCGCTCTGCGAGGTCGCAGGGATCGCGCCGCCCCCGCGAGGAACGGATATCGCC
>JBAPWO010000150.1:0-1859 GCA_049283735.1 Candidatus Dormiibacterota bacterium | reverse complement strand
TAGTCGCGTTTGGGAACCGCGTAGTATCCGGCGCGCGATTGAATTTTGTAGTCTTTGCTATTGGCGTGGATTTCGATCTTGCGGAAGGTGCCGTCCAGCGCGGTGTTGGTTGGGTTGTAACCGATGTTGTACTGGCTGCGCAATTCGTTGGCGATCTGATCAAAGCCCTCTTTCAACTTTTCGTACTTATTGCCGACTTCGATGACCCGCCCGCCAGTTTCCTGCGTCATCTTCTTCATTTCGCCTTCGCCCGAGTAGCCGCCGAAACCGCCGTAGAAGCCACGATCCGCACAGAGCAGCACGTATACGATGCTGTCGGACTTCTGCGCCGCTTCGATCGCATCTTTGATCCTGAGTTGACTGCCTTCGTCCTGGCCGTCGGTAAGCAGGATCATTGCTTTCCGTCCCACCTGCTGGGCTAATTCGTCATGCGAGGCCAAATATACCGCGTCATAGAGCAGCGTGCCCCTGGGAGCCCCTTGTGTCGGAATCGTTCCTCCGCCCAATCCCGGTATGCCGGTTCCGCTGCCGCCAGCGGTGTTAATGCGGGCACTATTCAGAGCTGTTTTCAACAGATGCACCGAGCTGGTGAAGTCCTGCAACAGTTCAACATTGACATCGAAGTCGATGACAAAAGCCAAATCCTTGTCCCGCAAAATCTGGCTGAGAAAGTCTCCGCCCACTTGTTTTTCCATGTCGAGGACGCGCGCCTGGCTGCCGCTGGAGTCGATTAAGATCCCAAGCGTGAGTGGCAGATTCGATTCGGCGGCAAAATACTTAATGGTCTGCGGCTTGCCGTCTTCGAGGATTTGAAAATCATTTTTGGTAAGGCTGGGGATCAACGCACCCCTTTTGTCCTTAACGTTGAAGAAGAGCTGCACAACGTTTACGTTCACCTTCAGGGTCGCAGCTGACTGGTCCTGATCCTGATCTTGGCTTTTCTGGTCGGTCCGGTTGTCTGGCGTGGAGGTCGATTGCTGAGCGCTAGCGGCGGAAAACCCGGCAAACAACAGTAGAAGCACCACGGCGGGCAACACTGAAGGTGTACAGGCTTTGGACATGAAAGTATTCTCTCACTATTTTTGTTAGTCTAGTCCTTAAGCGTTAGATGCACCAAATCGCTCCTGTCAGCATCGGAGTTACGAGGGATTTGTCATGAGGCGGGGAGGGTTCCGATTGCTTAGGATCATGGGCGAGAAGCGTACTGCGGCGGGAATTGTAATCATCTTGTTTTGCCTGGCTTTAGCAGCTGCGACGGCGCAGCAGAGCGATCAAAAACAGGATATTCCGGACGCGCCCTCTGCCAGCCGTCCTCCGCAGCCGTTTCCCACGAATCCCCCGGTGGAGTCTCAGGGACCGCCTGCCCCGGAACCGCCCCCGGTCGAGCAACCGCCTTCAGGGAATGAGGCTCCGCCTACGTATTCGAAGCCGGCTCCAGCCCCCGCTGAAGAAGCAACCAATCCCACGCCTCCTCCGCATCCGCTTGAGGTTAAGACCGTTCCCGAAGGCGGTGCCACGCCCAGCACGGGCAGCAGTTCACAGGATGAGTTGTTCAAAATTACTCGAAACGTGAACCAGGTAATCATCCCGGTCAGAGTAACCGACGACTCAGGACACCTCGTTAACGGACTACTGCCAAAGGATTTTTCCGTGCTCGATGATGGCAAGAAGGTCGCCCTGAATTTCTTTACCAGCGATCCACTGGCCATCTCAGCAGCCGTGATTTTCGACCTGGGCATGCCTGATATTAACGTCCAGAAAGTGAATCAGACGTTGCCAGCTCTGGAAGGCGCGTTCAGCCAGTTCGATGAAGTCGCCATTTACACCTTTAGCACCACGGTGGGAAGAGCGGCCGACTT
>JBAPWO010000149.1:0-7747 GCA_049283735.1 Candidatus Dormiibacterota bacterium | reverse complement strand
TCCGGCGCGTTGTGATACGGCGCCCGGGTTGGTGATAGTTACCGGGTAACAGTACACGGTCGAGAGGGTCCCCGCAAACGGACAAATCCGTGACAGCCCAGGCTTTCCATCGCGCTGTTACGATCGTGCGATCCCTGGACAGGAGCAGGCCGGAGTCGCACAGGGCGGCTCGGTGGCTGCCGGTGGGGAGGGAGGCAAGCTCCAATGCCCGCAGTGCGCCATCGCCTTTTCACCTCCGAGTCGGTCACCGAGGGACATCCCGACAAGGTCGCGGACCAGATCAGTGATGCGGTTCTGGACGCTGTGCTCAGCAAGGACCCCCTTGGCCGGGTCGCGTGCGAGACCGCGCTGAGCACCGGGACCGTCCTGGTATTCGGCGAGATCACCACCGAGGCCTACGTCGATATCGCCGGTCTGGTTCGCCAGACCATCAAGGAGATCGGCTACACCCGCGCGAAATACGGCATCGACTGGGAGACGTGCGGAGTGCTGGTCGGTATCGACGAGCAATCGCCCGACATCTCACAGGGTGTCAACCACGGTGGCGCCGGCGACCAGGGAATGATGTTCGGGTACGCCTGTGACGAGACCCCGGAGCTGATGCCGGCGCCGATTCAGATGGCCCACCAGCTCGCCAGGCAGCTGGCGGTCCTGCGCCGCGATGGGACGCTGCGCTGGGCTCGCCCCGACGGCAAGACCCAGGTGACCGTCGAGTACGACGGCGACGGCCGCCCGCGGCGGGTTGACACGGTCCTGGTGAGCGTGCAGCACGGCGAGGAGGTGACCCAGGAGCAGATCTTCGAGGATGTCCAGCACCACGTCGTCGGCAAGGTCATCCCCGCTGAGTGGCTCGACACCAACACCAAGCGCTACGTGAACCCGACCGGACGCTTCGTCATCGGGGGCCCGATGGCGGACGCGGGGCTCACCGGTCGCAAGATCATCGTCGACACCTATGGCGGCTACGCGCGCCACGGTGGAGGGGCGTTCAGCGGGAAGGATCCCTCGAAGGTCGATCGCAGCGCCGCCTACGGGGCGCGGTGGGCGGCCAAGAACGCCGTCGCGGCCGGGCTCGCGACCAAATGCGAGATCCAGGTCGCCTACGCGATCGGCGTTGCCAAGCCTGTCTCGGTACTCGTCGAGACCTTCGGGACGGAGAAGGTCCCGACCGACATGATCGCCTCGCTCATCGATGAGTACATCGATCTGTCGCCCTTCGGGATCATGAGCGCCCTCGAATTGCGCCGTCCCATCTACCGCCAGGTCGCGGCCTACGGCCACTTCGGCCGGAGCGATCTCGACCTTCCATGGGAGCGCACCACCCTCGCCGAGCAATGGGCGGAGGATGCCGGCACCGAGCCACTCCTCGTCGCGGCCGCCACGGCATAGTCTCGGCGGAGGCGAGGCGGCAGCGCGTGGGCTTGCACATCCTCGTGCTGGCGGGTGGCAGTGGGACGCGCCTGTGGCCGCTGAGCCGCAGGTCGACCCCGAAACACCTGCTGCCCCTCGCCCCGGGCGGCGAGACCCTGCTCCGATCGACCGTGGAGCGGGTCATCGGTCTCGGCGCGAGCATTCGCGTGGTCACCGCGGCCAACCAGGCGGAGGGCTGCCGAGCCGCCCTGGCCGGGCTCGGCTTTGACGACGACCTGATCATCGAGGAGCCGGACGCGCGGGGGACCGGCCCGGCGCTGGCCCTCGCCGTGGCGCTGATCGAGCGCGAGGATCCGGGCGCGCTCATAGCGAGCGTCCACGCGGATCATCGCGTCGGCGATCGCGACGCCTACCGTGCCGCGGTGATCGCATCCGCCGGGTGGGCAGCCGCGACCGACGGACTGGCCACGGTCGGGCTCGTCCCGGCGGCCCCGGTCACCGCATTCGGATACATCGAGGTCGCCTCTGCGAAAGAGCCGGCGGTCTGGCGCCCCCCGGTGGGAAGTCCGGCGGAGATCGCCGCGGCGGCGGGCGCGCTCCCGGCCTTCGAGTCCGCGGGATTCAAGGAGAAGCCCTCGGCGGAGGTTGCGCTGCGCTATGTCGCGGATGGGCGGCACCTCTGGAACCTCGGGCTCTTCTCGTGGACGGCGCGCCGCTTCCGGGCCGAGCTCGAGGCCGCGGACCCGGAGCTCGCGGCAACCATCGACAGCGTGGTCGATGCGCGCCTGGGTGGCGACGACGACCTGGCCACGCGCATCTACGCGGCGCTGCCACTGCGACCGGTCGAGCCGCTGGTCCTCGAGCGGACGCATCGGCTCACCGTCGTCCAGGCATCGTTCGGCTGGTCCGACCTGGGCTCGTGGCTCGACGTCGGCCAGTCCCGCGTGGCGGACGGCGACGTCGACAGCGACGGCAACGTCGTCGAAGGGGACGTGATCACGACCTCGGCGCATCGGTGCACCGTGGTGTCCCGCTCCGGGCGAATCGTCGCCGTCGCAGGTGTCGACGGTCTGGTCGTCATCGACACGCCCGACGCCGTGCTGGTCGTCCCCTCGGAGCGATCGCAACTGGTCAAAGCCATCGTCGATCAGCTCGACGCCTCCGGGCGCGACGAACTCCTGTAGCGCCTGCGAGAAGGGCGCGCTGGTGCGCTTAGAATGATGGCGATGAAGCCGAGCCCGATCAGGTTCGGGACCGACGGATGGCGAGCCGTGGTCGCGGATGACTTCACCTATGCGAACGTGCGCGCCGTGGCTCAGGGTGTCGCGTCATACCTTGGCAGCGAACCTCGCTCTGTGGTCGTCGGACATGACTCGCGGTATTGCGCGGAGCTGTTCGCCCGGGAGGTGGCTCGAGTCCTGGTCGCGAACGGGCTGCAGGTCACCCTGCTCGACCGGGTGACCCCGACGCCGGCGGTGTCGTGGGCCATCACCCAGGAGCATGCTGCGGGTGGCATCGTCGTGACTGCGAGCCACAACTCGGCGGAGTTCAACGGGATCAAGTACAAGCCGGACTTCGGAGGCTCGGCACCTCCCGAGATTGTTGCCGAGATCGAGCGCCATACCGCGGAAGCCCTCGAGGCTGGCGTCACCGAGATCCCGTACGACGACGCCGCTGCCACGGGCAGGTTGAAAACCCTCGATCCGCTCCCGGATTTCCTCCTGCAGCTGGGCAGGATGGTCGATCTCGACAGGCTTCGCGGTCACGGCCTGCGCGTGCTCCACGAAGCCATGTACGGCGCCGGCATGGGCCTGATCGCTCGCGCGCTCGGCGGAGGATCCACCACCGTGCTGGAGTTGCACGGCGAGCGCAACCCGGGGTTCGGCGGCATGCATCCCGAGCCCATCGATCGCTACATGCCCGAGGCGATGGAGCGGATGCGGTCGGGCGGCTTCGATCTTGGAATCGCCAATGACGGTGACGCCGATCGCGTCGGCATCATCGACGAGACCGGCCGCTACATCAATCAACTCCAGGTGATGGCGCTGTTCGCGATGTACCTGCTCGAGAAGCGCGGGCTTCGCGGCGACATCGTTCGATCGGTGACGACATCGGGCATGCTGGACGCGCTGGGCAAGCGCTTCGGCGTGACCGTGCACGAGATGCCGGTCGGCTTCAAGTACATCGGCACCAAGATGATGGAGACGGACGCAATCCTCGGCGGCGAGGAATCTGGTGGCTACGCGTTCCGGGGTCACATCCCCGAGCGCGACGGGATCCTGTCGGGGCTGATGATGGCGGCGATGATCGTCGACTACGGTCAGCCGCTCTCCGCCATCCTCGCCCACCTCGAGGAGCTGGTCGGCCCGCACGCGTACGACCGCCACGACATTCGTTTTCCGCGAGACGGCTACGAGGAACGCAAGGAGCAGATCTACGCGCGCATGCAACAGAACCAGCCCGACAACCTCGCCGGGAGCAAGGTGGTCCGCACCCGTACCGACGACGGGTACAAGTTCTACCTGGACGACGGTTCGTGGGTGCTGATGCGCATGAGCGGCACCGAGCCGTTGATGCGCGTGTACGCAGAGGCGGCGACCCAGGAGCGCGTCGAGCAGCTGATCTCCGCACTCGAGAATCAGAGTGGAGTCAACGCTCGCATCGCCGTGGGCGCATCGGAATGACCAAGGTCGCGGCCGCGCTCGGTCCGATCAGCGCCGAGGGGTCGGGGCGAGTCGACAAGCCCTGGGGCTACGAAGTGCGCTGGGCGGTTACCGAGCGGTACGCGGGGAAGCTGATCCACGTCGAGCGTGGTCACCGGCTGAGCCTTCAGTACCACGTCCAGAAGGAGGAGTCGATTCACGTCGTCGCGGGCGTGATGGACCTCCAACTCGAGAGCGACAACGGCGAGATCGAGACCCACAGGGTGACCGCGGGGATGAGCGCCCACATCCGCCCAGGTCGCAGACATCGATTCATTGCGGTCGAGGACACCGATCTCATCGAGGTGTCATCGCCGGAGATCGATGACGTCGTGCGCATCGAGGACAGTTACGGACGGGCCGGCACCTCGGCTCCGTGAAGCCGGATCCTGCCGAGTTGTCCACCGTTTCCACAGGTCGACGTGGATAATCGAACAGGTTTTCGCCGTCGCGGTCATGGCTATCTCGCCGACCAGGCGAGGAGCGCCCTGGGTATCACCGGCGAGGTTCGGGTGCTCGCCGAGATCCCGCTCCCCATGGTGCACACGGCCTTCGGGCTCGCGGTCGCGGCTGCCGAGGTGCTGCTGCGACCCGAGGCGGTCGGCCTGTATCGGAGTGCCGCCGCCGACACGGGCCTGGCCATCCTCACCGGCCTCATCCTGGTCGCCTACGACTTTCTCATCTATCCGTCCGACTCGCGGCCTGGGCCGGTCGGAATCGCGCTGCCGATGGCGGCGGTTCTCTCCTTCGGGACCCTGCTTGCGATCGCGGTGCTGCCGCTGCCGATCCGGATCGCGGGCGGCGTGATCGCCGCAGTCGTCATCGGCGGCGTCCCTCAGCTGGCGGGCCGGCGCGCGCTGGGCAAGGAAGGTTGGTTTATCCGCCTGGTCAGGGACGCCTCGGGCATTGCCGTCCTGGCGCCGGTCCTCCTCGGCGGGGTGTCACCCACCCTGCCGCTGCGTCTCCGCCTTGCCGCGGTATTCGCCGTCGTGTTCCTGGTGAGCCTCGACGGGCTCCGAACCGAGCGCCTTTCGATTCCGTCGACGATCCTCTGTGCTCTCGTGGTTGCCGCCATTGTGATCGGCGGCGCCGCCATCGTCGGGGCGAACAATGCTCACACGGGGTTGCGGGCGGCGATCCTGCTGGTCCTCTGGTACGGCGCTCGCGGTGTCGCAGGCGCCCTGGGCGCGCCGCGACGACACCGAGGACTCGTCGTCGAATACGCGGTGTTCGTCATCGCCGCGATTGCCGGGGCGATCTGGAGCAACACCGCGCACTTCTGAGCGGCGCCCAGCGCGGGTCAGGAGAGGCGGAGGCTCTGTCCAGTCGCGACCCGCGCCGGCGTCGCATCGGCGGCATGCAGGCGCTCCACCTGGGCGTGTGACTTCTCGACCTGGCTGGACAGGTCCCGAACGGTGATCTTCATCGCCTCGAGGGCGCGCAGCTTGTAGGTGTCGATCTGATCGAGGGCCGCGAAGACGTTGTCCCAGGCGCGCTGGAGCGAGGCCATGTCGAGCCCGGGGCTCGCCGCCTGAGTCTCCACCGTGGCGGTCTGTTCGCGAAGCACCGAGGAGGTGCTTTCGATCATCGCGCTGGTCGTCTCGTTCACGGCCTTGACCTGCTCGCTGACCAGCTTCTGGTTGGTGAGGGCTTGCGCGACCATGACCGCGGTTCGAAGCGCGGCGACGGTTGTGGTGGTGGCGGTTCGCACCGCCCGGATCAGCTCGCGGTTGTTGACCTCGACGACACGGAGCGCCGCGTACCCCTGGACGGCGACCGCGAGCTGGGTGAGGATCTCCTGGCGGCGGCGACGGACGGGGTAGAGGATGTCCTCCTGGAGAACCCTGCCACGCTCCGGATCGCCGATGGCCACGTGGTTGATCTGCGCCTCGAGGCCGGTGTCGAGCTTCTCAGCCATGTACGTGTACTGGCGGAGGGTCTCCATCTGCGTCCAGAGCGCCTTCTGCTCCTGGCCGATCGCGGCATTGTCCTTCTCGAGCTCGGAGCCACCCTCGCGCAGCGCGCCGACGATGCCCTCGATGTGGCTCTGCGACCGCTGGTACTTCGCGAAGTACGCGCGCACGCGGTCCCCGAACGGGACGACGCCGAGGAGCTTCCGAGGGCCACCCTGGGTCAGATCGTGCTTTGCCGGGTTGAGCTCCTCGACGGATCGGCGGAGATCGAGAAGGCTCTTGGCGATCGGCGCGTCGTTCTGGCCGAGGCCACGCATCGCCCGGGTCGGGCGGTCGAGCAGACGGTTGCTCATATCGGAGGTCGACCTGATCTCGCGGTCGGCGAGGGTGTCGATATCGTCGACGCGTCTGCGGTAGTCGTCGCCGTGGACGTCGATCGATCGGAGGCCTCCGACGAACGTGGCCACCATGTCGTCGATCCGTTTGGCCGCCTCCGGGGCGATGGTCACCTCGCGCTCGGCCTCGGCGGGTGCCACAGTCGTGGCGGCGTCGGGCGCCGAGAGGGAGAGCTCGGGAAGGTCTGCGGTCACTGGGTCACGTGCTCCTCGCTGCCGTCGGTCCCGGCGGACGCCGGGTCGGTGATCGTGACAGGAGTCTGCCGCTTGCGCCGCCCGTTGCGGTCACCGTTCTCGTACGTGGTGCGGTTGGCAGCACCGTTGAGGTGCTGCGTGTCCGGCGCTGGAGACGCGGCCTTCGTGATCGCGGGGAGCAATGACTGGCGTGCCAGGCCGGTGAGCGCCCCCGCCTGTTGGATGATCTCGGCGAGCGCGCCGGTCACGCCCTGGGCGCCGTTGAGCACGGTGAATTGATCGACGTGCTCGAATGGTGCGGCCGCCGCGGCCACGATCTCGGGCAGCTTCTCGGCGATCTGCTGGGCGATGACCGCCTCCTGGTTCTGGCTCAGCGCGGCAGCTCTCCGCTCGATCCCGGCGGCCTCAGCTTCCATGCGGGCGCGGACGGCATCCGCCTCGGCGAGTCCCCTGGCCTTGATAGCGTCAGCCTCGGCCTGACCGGTGAGCCGGGTCGCCTCAGCCTGGGCGGTCGCCTGCATCTTCAGCGCTGCGGCTTGTGCCTCCGCCTGGACCTTGGTCTGCGTGGCAACGGCCTCGGCGCGGAGGCGGGTCTCCTGCGCTTCAGCCTCGGCTTGACGGATGCGCACGTCGCGTCCCGCGGCCGCGAGGGTGGTCTGGCGATACGCCTCGGCGTCGGCAGGGCGGCGGACGTCGACCTGCAGCTGCTGCTCCTTCTGCTCCGCCTGCAACTCGGCGACGCGCGTCTGTTCGGTGACCACCGCCTGGTGCGCCTTGGCCTCGGACAGCGGCCCCTGCTGACCGGCGAGCTGGGTGGCGGTGTCGACCTCCGCCTGGTAGCCGGCCTTCTTGATGTTGGTGTCGCGCTGCGACTCGGCCATCTGTGCCTGGGCGATCTGCTCCTGGCTGACCGCCGCACGTTCGGCATTGGCACGCGCGATCCGAGCGTTCTGCTCCACCTCCGCCTGGTGTGGCGCCGCGAGGTTCTCGATGTAGTTCGAGGGGCTCGTGATCGACTGGATCTGGAAGCTGTCGATCACCAGCCCGAAGGACTCCATCTCCTGCGAGCAGCGATCGCGCACCTGCTGTGCGAACTTGTCCTGGTCGCTGATCATGTCCTCGACAGTCATTGAGCCGGCGATCGCGCGCAGATGGCCGACGAACACGTTCT
>JBAPWO010000148.1:0-36519 GCA_049283735.1 Candidatus Dormiibacterota bacterium | reverse complement strand
CAACCCGAACGGAGAGCACGTCGGGAAGATGCGACGCGATCATCGACCAGCTGTCCCCGTCGTCACGACTGGCGTAGACCTCTCCCAGCCGTGTCCCGAAGTACAGACCCGCGGGGTTCCCGGAGTCGGCGACCATCGCGTCGCGTAGGACCGCGGCGTAGTACGGATCCTTCGGGAGGCCGGCGGACAGCGGCTCCCAGCTTGTGCCGGCGTCCTCGCTCCGGTAGACCCGGCATTGTGCGTCCGGCGGGAAGCGCTCGGCGTCGGCCTTGAGTGGGAAGTTGTAGAGGGTGTCCGGCTGGTGCGGGTGGACGATCAGCGCAAACCCGAAGTTGCTCGGCAGTCCTGACTCGATGGGGCTCCAGGAACCGCCTCGATCCTCGCTGCGGTACACGCCGAAGTGGTTCTGGGCGAACAGGCGCTGCGGGCGATCCGGGTGAAACGCCACCTTGTGGACGCACTGGCCGAACACCGGGAAGCGCTGGTCCTCGGGGAGGAAGGCCGCCTGGATGCCGCGATTCGCGGGCTCCCATGTGGCCCCGCCATCTCGAGTGCGATAGACGCCCGCAGCCGACATCGCGACCATCACGTCGTCGGGGTCGGTTGGATGCACGAGCACGGTGTGAAGGCACGCGCCGCCACCGCCCGGGGTCCAGCTTGGCCGGTCGGGATGCTGCCAGAGGCCCTCGACGAGCGAAAAGCTCTGCCCACGGTCGTCCGATCTGAAGAGGGCATGCGGCTCAACCCCGGCATAGACGACATCCGGCTGATCAGCCGTTGCCGGTTGGATCTGCCAGACGCGAGCCACCGAGGCATCGCTGCCTTCAGGAAAACCGATCGGCGGCACCTCCGGCTCGGTCCATGACTTCCCCAAATCGTCGGAGTAGGTCAGCAACGGGCCCCAGTGCCCCGTCCCGACGCCCGCGAAAATCCGTGGCGGGTCGTGGCGGGTGTCGACCGCCACCGAGTAGACCTCCTGGTTGAGGAACTGGAAGTCGTTGGTCGCCCAGGTGCGGCGATCGTCGCCGCTGCGAGCGATCACCAAGCCCTTGCGCGTGCCGATCAGCAGGATCGCCAATCCCATCGAGGCCCCTCCAGGATTTGCCGGATCGCGGCGCAGTCTATACCGCCGGGGCCCTGCCGCTGCGGCCTCCTGGAAACGGGGAGGGTTCGACGCCGAGATCATCCATGGCGCGGCGGTAGTTCAGGTAATGGCGGTGCGCCTCGCCGTGACGCCCGGAGTCGGACAGCGCGTGCACCAGGCCGAGGTGCGCCTGTTCGTCGTATCGGTCGGTCTCCAGGATGCGGAGCAGGTGGGTCACGGCGGTATCGGGGTCGCCGGCGTGTCGAGCCAGAAGGCGCAGCGCTGCCACGTAAGCGGCGCGTGCCTCCTCACGAACCGGCACCGCCCAGTCGTCGTAAGGGTTTTCCTCGAGGAACTCTCCCGCATAGACGGCGGCCGCACCGCTGAGGAGGCCCAGCCCGCGAGCGATATCGGCCCGCCGGACGCAGTCCAAACCGTCTGCCGTCGCCGACAGGAATCGCTCGACATCGATGTCGACCGCGTCGAGATTGAGTGCGACCGCATCCTTGTCACCGACCACGAAGTGCTCGGGCGGAAAGTGTCGCTCCGGGTCGAGCACACCCCGGACCGTGGTCAGCGCCACCGAGAGCCGGTTGGCCACGCGATCCGGATCCTCGCCCGGCCAGAGCGTTTCCATGAGATACCCGCGCGGCGCCGGCCGTCCCCGTCGTGAGATGAGCAGCTTGAGCAACTCGCGCGCCCGCTTCGACTGCCACTCGGAGACTCGAACCAGCTCACCGTCGCGAAGCACCGAGAAGCCGCCGAGTGACTGGATCCTCACCGCCACGCGATCGCCAGGGCTCAGGAATGCGAGCGGTCCGGCGGCCACGTTGCCGCCCTGATCGGTGCGCACGCCGAGGGCCTCGAGCTGGTGCTCCGCCTTGCGTCTCAGCGCCACCGAGCCTGCTCCGCGGTCGAACGACGCGAGGACGAGATCCACCTTCGCCTCACCGAGCGGGTTCCCGACCTCGCGCCAGATCGCTCCGGCCTCGTCGAGGCGCCGGCTCCTTGTGCGCGGATCCTGCGCGGTCATCGCAGCGAGGGTGAGCGCGTCAGCCAGGCCTGCCCGATCGTGGCGGGCTCGCGCGACCGACTCCGCCTGCGCCGCGAGCGAACGGCCGCGAGCGCTGTCACCCGCAGCGGCGGCGACCCACCCCGCTGCCAGGAGGGCGATGACGTACGCCATGCCGGTGCCGTACGCCACGGCGCGGTCGGCAAGCGAACTCGCCCGATCGGGATCCTCAGCGGCGACGACCGTGGCCAGGCAGGCGAGCGCCGGGACCGCGCCCTGGACATCGCCCGCAGCCTCGGTGATCGCGACTGCTTCCTCGAGCAGGGCGCGCGCCTGGACGAGGTTCCCACGCTCGCTGTGGATCTCGCCGATCAGCGTCAGCGGATACGCCACCATGTCCGAGTCGATCTGCCGGTAGCGGACCCGTGAGGCCTCGAGGTCGGCCAGTGCCTCATCGATGCGGCCCATCCGCATCTTCGTCTCCCCGCGGTTGCTGAGGCTGAGTGCGAGGAAGCTCGCGAACGAGGTCAGCTCGGCAAGGCGCACCGCCACGTCGAGCTCCTGCAACGCTTCGGCATACGAACCTTCCTCCATGAAGTGGGAGCCGCGATTGGTCCGGATGCGCACGACCTGGAGCACATCCGGCGCCTCCTCGGCCGCGCGCAACGCGAGCAGATAGTGCGCGTCGTTGCCACGCCGGTCTCCGTCGAGTGCCGCCAGCATCGCCATCACCGTGTGCGCAGCGGCAAGCGCTCGACGCTCACCGCATGCGTTCGCAGCGTCCAGCGCGCGGGTGGCCAGCTCTCGACACTGCTCGACGTCGCCGCGGATCCAGTGTGCGGTGGACATCCATGCGAGGAGGAGCGCCATCTCAACGGGATCGGCGCTCGCGTCGTCGACGCCACGCTGATAGACCGCCAGGGCTGCGTCGGGCTCGCCGCGAAGATAGTGGATCACGCCGATCCGCCATGCGAGCTGGGCCGGGAGCGACTGGCGACCCGCGGCCGCACGCTGAAAGCACGTCATCGCCTCACTCCAGTCGCCCTGGATCTGCTGTGCCTCTCCTGCCAGTTGCTCGATCTCAGCGGTTCGGAGCTCTGCGGGTATGGCTCGACAGGCGCGCAGCACGGTGGCGATCTGGCCCGCGGCGAGCAGTCGCGAACCCTCTGCGGTGACGATGCCGGCGAGCTGGTCGGTGCCGCCTGCCGAGAGCAGCACCTGAATCGCGTCGCCGGTGGCGCCGGTTGCGGCGAGCCACGCGGCGGCGTTGACGCGGAGATCCTGCGCGACCGCCGCGGGCACCGGGAGCGACTCGAGCGCGTAATCCCGGATAAGCGGACGCAGCGCCAGTGAGCCGTCCTGCCCCTTCTCGACAAAGAGTCCCTGACGGGTCAGCTCGGCGAGGATGGATCGCGAGCCGGCGAGTCCGATTGCCTGGCAGAGTTCCGGGGTGAACCGCTCGAAGAGGGCGAGCTTGCTCACCAGATCTCGAACGGCGTCGGGATGTCGCGCGAAGACCTCTTCGGCCAGATAGGAGAACAGCGGTGCGTCCGGTTTGTCGAGGCCCGCGAAGACCGTGCTCCAGGTCTCTCGCGGCGATGACTTGAGCGCCTCGATCGCGAGGGTCACGGCGGCCGGCCATCCGCCGGCGATCCGATGAATCTCCGCGGCGATGTCCTCGGCGTTCAGACCGAGCTCACGCTCGACCAGCTCACCCACCTCCTCGACGGAGAAGGCGAGCTGACTGCCGTCGATTTCGAGGAGCTGTCCCTGACCTCTCAGCCTCTCGATCTGGAATGGCGGCGGTCGCCGCCCGCAGATGACAAGGTGGAAGCGAGGAGGCGCATGCCGGCACAGCGCTTCGATGAGCCGCGCGGACGGGCTTGACGCCGCCAGCTCGTGGGCGTCGTCGATCACGAGGATCAGATCGCTGGAGAGCTGCTCGTGCAGGATCTCCGCGAGTTGCGCCGCCAGGGCGTCAGCGCGAAGGAACTGCTCGAGCTCGGGGCCCCCGGCGCCCTCCGCCAGCCAGCTCACGTCGCTGGGGATGTCGGGCACCCGCAGGCGCAGCGCATCGCTGAGCTGGCGACCCAGGGTGGGAAGGTCCAGGTCTCGCTGGTCCGCGGTGTACCAGGCGCACGGCGCCTTTTCCCACCACGACGCCAGCAGGGTCGATTTGCCGAATCCCGCCTCGGCCACGACCACGGTCAGGCGGCGGTTTCGCGCCGTGGTGACCAGCTGTTCCAGCGCGGGGCGCTCGATGAGCCCGTCGGTGGGGCTCCGAGGCACGATCTTTGCAATCGGTGTCGCGTCCACGGTCGAGCAAAGTGTGGACGGACGGGCGCCGCTGCGCTACGCGCGAGCGGGAGCCGGATGCCGCGAGAACAACTGGAAGATTCCACCGAGGTGCAGCCGCTTGTTGATCAGCGCGTAGGCCGCGAATCCGAGGATCAGGGACAGCCCGGTCATGAGTCCACGCTGGATGATCGCCGCGGCGCCCGCACTCCCCGCGTGGAACCCGAGAAAGATGAGGAGCGCGGCCACGCTGGCCTCGTTGGCGCCGACCCCGCCGGGTATCAGGCTCACCGCACCGCCGACCGTGGCGAGCGCGAGGACGAACGCTGCCTGCCACCAGCCGATCTTTCCCGGCTCCAACCCTTGCAGCACCAGCCAGAAGGTGGTGACGGCGACGACGACCCGCGCAGCATCGAGCACCGACAGTGCAAGTGCGTCGGTGCGGTGCAGCAGCATGGAGGTTTCCTGCTGCAACTCGTCGATGGCCGGGAGCAGTTTGTTGAGAAATGGTATGTGCGACACCAGGTTGTGGAACCGGCAGAACACCGGTGACACGGTGAGCACGATGACGATCAGCGCGATGCCGATCGCGACCGGGACCACTGCCGCGAGCCCGTACCCGAGCGCGAGTATCGCCGGCAATGCGGAGAGGATGAGCCACAACATGTACGAGAGCTCTTGGACGGTGACGGTGGCCGCGACGGTGCCGAATTCGGTGCCGTCGGCAGTGCTCGCAAACGCCGCCCGGGTGAGATCGCCCAGAGGAACGATCGCGGTGATGGTCTGACCGGCGAGGTTGATCAGGATCGTGTCCCGCAAGCGCAGCCTGGTGCCGACGTCGGTCAGCAGGAAATGCCAGCGAATTCCCTGGAGGATGTAGACGGCCAGCGAGAGCAGCACGATCGGCGCGATGAGCAGCAGTTGGAAATGCTCCAGCGCGCTCCCGACCTGAGCCGGGTTGAGGAACAGGATGACGGCGGCAATGCCGGCAAGGCCGATCACGCCGGTCAACACTCGCCGAACCGGGGTGGGCAAGGTCCGCCGCCCCGTTTCCGGCGCCTGGCGGCTTGGGCTAGTGACTGTCAGACGACAGCCCCATCGCTCTCGTCGGCCGCTTCCTCCGGGTCATGGATGCTCGCTTCAGCGCGAGCCAGTTCGGCGAGGACTTCAGTCTCCACACCGGTGGCGCCGAGCAGAAAGCTGTCGTCCGGCGGAGGCGACTCGTCGGCTTCGGAATCAGGTTCGCCCGCCATCAGAGTCCACTCTATACGGCGAAACGAGGTTCCGGTCGTCGCCGGTGAATCGACGACGACCGGGATGCCTCACGCAGCAAGGGTCAGGCGGCGCGGACCTGGCGGGCGCGCGGGCCCTTGTCGCTGCGCTCGATCTCGAAGCTCACGCGCTCATCGCCCGCGAGATTTTCGAAGGTCAGCGAACTGTCGAGTCCACTGCGATGGAAGAAATACTCCTGTCCATCCTCGGCGGTGATGAAGCCGAAGCCGCGTTCGGCCACGATCTTCTTGACGGTACCAGTCACTCTGGTCTCTCCAATTCCCTCTCGTTATGCAAAACAGACGCAGCGCGTCCGTTCGAGAAGGAATGACGACCACGAGCGATACCCCTCGATGTTCGAGGCGATGGCATCACCATACCCTATCGGGACCGACCTAAACCTTCGGCGGGTCGGTGCTTCCGGCCGGAGCGGGCGATTTCGGCCTTGCAGCCCGATCGGACGCCGCCCACAATTGCCGGTGTGGAGGTAGCCGCGTGGGGTTCGTGAGCCGGGCGTTCAAGGGACGGCCCCGAGACCAGTCTCGAGACGCGCGTTTGCCGCCGGGTCAGTACCTGGTTCGCGACTTTCCCGTCCTCTCGGCCGGCCCGACGCCGCACACATCGCTCGCGGAGTGGTCGTTTTCCGTCGACGGCGAGGTCGACGTGGAGAAGCACTGGACCTGGGAGGAATTGCGTGCGTTGCCGAGCGAAACGGTGACGCGCGACATCCACTGCGTGACCAAGTGGTCCAAGCTCGACACCACCTGGGAGGGGGTTTCGGTCGATACGCTGCTCGAAGGGGTCGAGACGGCGGCGGACTACGTGATGGCCTTTTGCGATGGCGGATACACGACGAATCTCCCGCTCGAGGATCTCACGGGCGGCAAGGCCTGGATCGCATTCGCCTTCGACGGGCAACCACTCGAGAGCCAGCACGGCGGCCCGGCGCGGCTGCTGGTGCCGCACCTGTACTTCTGGAAGAGCGCCAAGTGGGTTCGCGGGCTGCGCCTGATGAACGAGGACACCCCGGGTTTCTGGGAGACGTACGGCTACCACATGTACGGCGATCCGTGGCAGGAACAGCGTTACAGCGGCGACTGATCTGGCGGACCGCCAAGGTTGTCGCCCTCGTCGAGGAAACTCCCCGGGTGCGCACGCTCGAGCTTGCCGTGCCGGGCTGGCCGGGGCATCAGGCCGGCCAGCACGTGGACGTGCGGCTGACTGCGGATGACGGATACCAGGCCGAGCGCAGCTACTCGATCGCCTCGCCGCCCGCCGCCGACGAGCGACTGGCCCTGACCGTCGAGCGCCTCGACGACGGCGAGGTCTCGCCGTATCTCGCCGGTGAGCTGCGCGCCGGCGACCAGCTGGAGTTGCGCGGTCCCATCGGAGGGTATTTCGTCTGGGACGTCGCCATGGGCGGTCCACTTCTTCTGGTCGCCGGCGGGTCAGGCATCTGTCCGCTGATGGCCATGCTCCGTCTCCGGCAGGCTGCCGGCAGTGCGGTCCTGACCCGGCTTCTCTACTCGTCGCGATCGTTCGACGACGTCATCTATCGAGACGAGCTCGACCGGCTCGTGGCAATCGGGCCCGGGTTGACGGTGATCCACACGCTGACCCGCGACCGGCCCGAGGGTTGGGCTGGTCTCCACCGACGCATCGACACCGAGATGCTCACCACGATCGCCTGGCCACCCGCTGAGCGACCATTGATCTTCGTCTGCGGCCCGACGCCACTCGTCGAGTCGGTCGCAGAGTCGCTCGTGCAGCTCGGCCACGAGCCCACTCGAATCAAGACCGAGCGATTCGGCCCAACCGGAGGGTGACATGGATATGGACGAGCGACAGCTGAGACTCGACGGCAACGCCGCGGCGGGGCTTTTGCAGGAAGTCTTTGTTCACGAGCTCACGGCGGCGCGCGGTGCATGCGCAACGTGTGGCGCCGTTGGCGAGATGGGCGCGCAGCACCTGTATATGACGCCGCGCTCGCCCGGCGCGGTGCTGCGATGCCACGTCTGCGAGAGTGTCCTGATGGTGGTGGTGCATGCCGGAGGACGTTTCCGCCTTGGCTTGCGGGGCCTCGCCTGGATGGAGATGCGCGACACGGTGTCCACCGGCTGAGCCCCAGCGCGCGTGCGCGGCGCCTGTGCCACAGCGTGAACCTGCCGATTCTTCCTCACTCGCCTGGAGGTCCCGTGGCGATGAGGTGTGAGGTGCGCGGCGGCGGATCAGACAGCGAGTTCGCATAGTCCAGGTACTCCGCGTCGGTCCCGGTGAGTCGATCGGTGTGCTGGCGCAGGTGGTCATCCCATGAGTCCACGACGAACAGTTCGACGAACTCGTGCGCCGTCTCACCGTCGCGGAAGAGACCCCACTGGCTGGCGCCGGTGCGAAGCCTCGAGAGGCGCACGCGGACCATCGCCTTCAGGAAGGCGGCTTCGTGTTCCGAGGAGACCGTGTAGGTCATGCTGACAACCACCGGACCCTGGTCGGGTGCGGCCTCGACTGCCAGCTGCGGCGCGGACAGCGCGACGGTTCGCCGATCCATGCCGGCGGTGTCGATCAGCGGCCAGATCCTGACGGTCGCGGCACCGCCGATCATCATTGCTGCGGCGATGAGATACGCCGGCAGCACGCCCTTCGGCGCCGCGACCACCCCCCAGAGGACCGCGCCCACCGCCTGGCTGCCGAACAGCACGGTGAGGTAGACGGAGAGGCCGCGAGCGCGCACCCATTCCGGGAGGAAGAGTTGCAGCGATGCGTTCATCGTCGACAGTACGGCGATCCACGCCAGACCCGCCGGAAGCAGCGCCACCACCGCCACGATGATGTTGGGGATGAGCACGATGGCGGCCATCACCAGTGCGTACACCAGGCTGGCACCGACAAGCAGGCGATTGGCGCTCAGCCTGGTACGGAGTTGAGTCAGAAGGAATGACCCGGCGACTGCGCCGACACCGAGCGCCGCGAGAAGCAGCCCGTAGCCGCTCGCGCCCAACTGCAGGCGCTGGGTCGCCACCAGGGGGAGGAGCGCCCACAACGCACTGCCGGGCACCAGGAACAGCGAGGCGCGCAGGAGCATCCGCCGCATGACCGGCGAATAGCGGACGTAGCGGCCACCCGCGCGAAGCGCCGAGACGAATCGTTCGGGAAGCTGCGTCGAGGACTCGACCGCCGGGTGCCAGGCGGCGACGACGACGCCGTACACCAGGAAGGTCGCGGCGTTGATCGCGAAGACCGCTCCGACCCCGATTCGAGCGATGAGCACACCCGCGATCGCGGGTCCGATGGCGCGAGCCACGTTGATGCTGATCGACCCCAGGGTCGACGCGGCGGCAACCTGTGCGCGCGGGACGAGGTCCGGGATCAGTGACTGATACGCCGGCAGGGAGATCACCGATCCCGACCCGAGGACGAAGGTGAACGTCAGCAGCAACGCCGGCGGCATCTGACCGCTGAAGGTCAGCACGGTGAGCGCGACGCCGGTCACGGCCATGAAGGCCTGCACTCCGATGAGCAGCCGCCGGCGGTCGAACATGTCGGCCAGCGCCCCGCCGACCACGCCAAAGATGACGTCGGGGAGCATGTCCGCCGTCTGCACGAGCGCCACCAGGATCGAGGCGTGCGGCTGCTGTACCAGCAACCACTGAGCGCCCACGGTCTGCATCCACAAACCGATGTTGCTCACGAGCACCGCCAGCCAGAGCGCTCGAAACACTCCGATTCGCAGCGGCGACCACGTGGAGCCACGAGCGTCGAGGTCGGTGGTCGGGGGAGCGCCGCTCACGCCGCCGACACAGTAGCCTCCCCTGGATCAGGCGGACAACCGGAGCCACGCCGCCGCGCTCAGGTCCGTCAGCATCATCATGGAGGGATGGGCGACGCTGCCGGGGAGTGGCCGGCTCTGCCGTATGCCGAGTGGCGGGCCACTCGAGACACGCTGCACATGTACACGCAGGTGATCGGAAAGCTTCGTCTTGCGCTCAGCCCGTTCGAGCCGGGATGGGCGAACGTGCCCCTGTACGTCACCGCACGAGGGCTGACCACGTCGCCGGTGCCGATCGGCCTGCGCTCGTTCGACGCCGAACTGGACCTCCACGACCATGTGCTCGTGCTCCGCACCGATGACGGACGGGTGGAGCGCCGCCCGCTGGGTGGAGCGGTCGCCGATTTCTACGGCGACGTCATGGACGCGCTGCGGCGCATGCAGATCGACGTCAGCATCTCAGTGCTCCCGTCCGAGGTGCCGGACCCCATACCCTTTCCCGAGGATCGCACCCATGCCACCTACGAACCGGCGCAGGCGGAACGGTTTCATCGCACGCTCTCCATGGTCGATCTGGTCATGAAGGAACATCGCGCGCACTTTCGCGGGCGTACGTCGCCGGTGCACTTCTTCTGGGGAACCTTCGACCTCGCCCTCACCCGATACTCGGGGAGGTTGGTCGAACCGCTGCAGGTGCCCAACCCCATCATGCATTTCGGTACCGACGCCGAGCTGATCTGCGCGGGATGGTGGCCCGGTGATCATCGCCTGGCATCCCCCGCGTTCTTCTCCTACGCATTCCCGGCGCCACCCGGCATCGACTCGGTGCAGGTCCGGCCACCCGAGGCGGCCTGGAGCTCGAATGCGGGAGAGTTTCTCTTCCCGTACGACACGGCGCTTGCATCTCCTGATCCACGCCGTGCCATCCGTGAGTTTCTCGCCACCTCCTATGACGGCGCGGCGGCGCTGATGGGGTGGAACACGGACCTGACCACGTTCGAACAACCCACACCCGTTGCAAGGAGTTCCACATGAGCGAGGTCTGCCAGCATCTCGACCAGATCCACGACGTGACGCCTTCGGGTGCCGGCTGCGTCGAGTGCGTCGCCGCCGGCCGCCACGATTGGGTGCACCTCCGTGTCTGCCAGGAATGCGGGCACGTGGGCTGCTGCGACAACTCACCCGGGAAACATGCGACCGGGCACTTCAAGACGGTCGGCCACCCGATCATCCGGTCGTACGAGCCGCGAGAGGACTGGTACTACTGCTACCCGGACGACCTCCTGTTCGAGCTCGAGGATGCGCCTCCGGCTCCGTCGCACCCTTAGCGCTGCGCGTCAAGCGGGCGCCGCGGGGTCAGGGTTTCTCGTAGACGGACACGTGTGAGCGACTGAGGCTCGTGAACGGTTCACGTTTCCAACCGGCCCAGCGCTCACGAAGTCGCATGCCTGCGAGGCGTGCCATGAGATCGAGCTCCGAAGGCCAGGCGTAGCGTCCTTCGACGGGGTAGGAGTTGATCTTGCCGTCGTCGATGACGAAGTGGTTGGAGGTCAAGCCCTGGGTGACGACGTCGTAGACGTCGAATGACATGCTGCGCGCGTCGACGTGGTAGGCCAAGACGTCCTGGCCAGGTGGAAGTCGCTGCAGGTTGGGCACACCCAGCTCGACGACGAAATGACCTCCGCTCTCGAGATGTGTGGCAGCGTTCTGGAAGCACGCAACCTGTTCGTCCTGCGTTTTGAGGTTGAAGATGGTGTTGAAGATCAGGTAGACGAGCGCGAACTGGCCGTCGACGCGCGTGGCCGAGAAGTCTCCGATGGTGACCTCGACGGCGTCGTTTCCAGGCTTGGCGCGTAGCCTCGCAACCATGGCGGCAGAAGCGTCGATCCCATGTACGCGGATGCCGCGTTCCGTGAGCGGCAGGGCGATCCGGCCGGTGCCGATCGCCATCTCCAGCGCCGCGCCACCGCCGGCAAGACCGGCCAGCACGTCCACGATCGGCGTCACCACTGCGGGGTCGAACATCTCGGCCTCATGCTCGTCGTAGACCGCCGCTTCACGCTCGCCGAAGAAGCGCGCGCCGTAATGTTCAGACATGAGACGACTCTCTCAGTTCATCGATGCGACGCGCAGCGCCGCGGTCAGTGCTCGATCGCGATGTAGCGGGTGCCGAGCGTCGTGGCGAGGGTGCGGTGCGCCGGCCCCGCGCCGATCAATATCGAAGCCGACGGATCGATGTCGTGCGTCCGCACAAACGCCAGGATGAGTCCGGGGAGCGGTGGCCGGCACCAGCACACCGGCGGCCCCGCCGCGTGCTGGCACAGCGCGCTGCTCACCGGGCCGTCGACCTCGGCGGACAGCCGCGCGGCGTCCGCGTCCAGGACGTCGACGGTCGCATCGGGTCTCCAGTCGAAGAGCAGGTGATGCCTGGCCGGGGCGCACCGCGCGATCGCGTCTTCCCAGTTCGGACGGTTGAGCGCTGCGGCCGCGACGAAGACCCCTCCCAGCGCGTCGCTCCGCGTTAACGGCTTCGGCGCGCGAGCAAACGATATCCGCTCGATCGCAACGAATCCCTCGTCAATCGACGGGGGTTCGAGCTCCCGCAGGGCGCGCATCTGTCTGGTCGGGGTCAGGATTCCCGGCTCGCGGCGTGCCAGCCCGCGCAACTCGTCCGGGTCGGGAAGCGACCCGAAGCGATCGAGGATGCGCTCCACGAGATTGCGCTGCGCCTGCGCGAGCGGCGTGTCGACCCACACGCACCGAACGCCCGCACGATTCCGAACTGCCTCGATGACGTGGCTTCGCACCTCGCGAGTGAGGTACGTGTTATCGAGGACGACCCGGTGAGCCCCCGACGAGAGTGCGTCATCGAGCGCGCGGCTGAGTTGACGGAGCGACCCGCCGCGCTCGTCGCGGTTGAGGCGAACGTAACCCCGTGCCACATACCCCTCGGCGTGACGGCTCTTCCCAGCGCCCGGGACGCCCATGACGACGACAACCTCCGCCTCGGCCACGGTGGTTGCTGATCGATCGGCCGGCTGCGACTGTGGCCACCCGAAGCCGGTGGCGATGCGTGCTCGGTCGCTCGGCTCCAGGGGCAGTGTCGCTGCGCGCGCTGCTGAACGCGCGGTTGCCGGGCGTCTCGCTCCGGGGATTGCCACGACCACCGGGGACAGAGCGAGCACCCATGCGAGCGCGACCTCCTCGGGGGTCGCACCGCGTTTCCGCGCGATGTCCAGCAACTCCTGTCGACGGGCGAGGGAGCGCGCCCTGCGGGGCCCGCCGAGTGGCGAGTGGGCGATCAGCGCGATGCCTCGCTCGGCGCAGAAGTCGAGCAACCCGGCTCGCACCGCGCCGTCGTCGAGCGGACTCAATGCCACCTGGATGGCGGCGATCTCGACGAGGTCGACGGCCTCTTCGAGCTGACGCCGATTGACGTTGGCGAGCCCCACGCGCCGGACCGCGCCCTCGTGCGCCAAACGTGCAAGGGCGCGCACCGATGTTTGCCAGGGCGTTCGCGGGTCCGGAGCGTGTATGAGGTACAGGTCAATGGCCAGGCCGTCCAGGGCGGCGAGGCTCGCCTCGCAATCGCCGAGGATCGCTGTGGCACGACCGTCGGGAACCCAGCCGCCGCCCGCCCGCGTCATCCCGCCTTTGGTGACAATCCGTGCACGCCGATCCGCGTCGCAGGTGCGCAGCGCCCGGGCGAGGACCCGCTCGTTATCTCCTGCGTCCGCTTGACCTGCTCCGTACGCGTGCGCGGTGTCGAAGATGGTGATCCCGGCGTCGAGGGCAGCGGCGACGGTGTCACGCGCTCGCGCGTGGTCACGATCGCCGTCGGTCGAGATGCGCATGCAGCCGAGACCGATGCGAAGGTCGGACGCGTCGAGCCATCCGGGACTGTTCAGGCCTGTCGTCTAGCCGACCCGCCGGTAGCTCCGCACCGCAAGCGGGATGAAGACGATGAGCGTTCCGGCGAGCCAGAGGACGCTCTCCCAGAGGGCGGGATTCAGCGGGAACTGCGGACCGCCCAGCGCCATCGAACGCATGGCGTTGATCACCAGGGTCACCGGCTGATTGTTCGCAAACACCTGAAGCCAGCCGGGCATGGTCGCGATCGGCACGAACGCGGAGCTCACGAACGTGAGCGGAAAGATCCAGATCAGACCAAAGGCCTGCACCGACTCCTCGTCCTTGATCGCCAGACCGACGAACGCGGAGACGGCGCACACGGCGATCCCGAATGCCTCGGCGAGCGCGACCATGCCGATGGCACCGACGACGCCGTTCTGAAATCGGAAGCCCACCGCATAGCCGACGCCGATGATCACCAGGATGACGATCAGCATCCGAATGGAGTCGGCGAGCAGCCTCCCGGCGAGCACCGCGGAGCGCGCCATCGGCATCGCGCGGAAGCGATCGATGACTCCCTTGGTCGCCTCCTGCGCCAGCGCGATCGCGGTGGCAAAGGTTGCGAAGGCCGCAGTCTGCGCGATGATGCCGGGCATCAGGTAATCGACGTATCCGCCCGTCCCCGGTGCCTGTATTGCGCCACCGAACACGTACCGGAAGAGCAGCACGAAGATGATCGGCTGCACCACGGTGAAGACGATGTAGGCCGGAACGCGCAGCCACACCAGGAGATTGCGCCGTGTCATGACCAGCGCGTCGCTGATCGCCCAGCGCGCCATCTGTCCGGCGCCGGGTCGACTCCTCGTGTGCAGCGGTGCGGCGATCACGCTCACGACGGCACTCCTGCGGATGTTCGCTCCGGTGCTCCGGCCTTGACAGCTCCGTCTGACGATGCTTCCGCCGCGTGCCCGGTCACCGCAAGGAAAACGTCATCGAGCGACGGCCGGTGCAGCGCAAGGTTCTCGGTCTCGACGCCGGCAGCGTCCAGTCGACGCACAGCCTCGACGAGCGCTGTCGATCCGCGGTTGCCGACAGGCACTTTGACGCGCTTCGCCTCGGCCTCGACGGTCGGAGCAGCGTCGGACAGCCCGACGACCGCATGAACGGCGTCATCAAGCCGGGCGCGGTCGGGAACGGTGAACTCGAGGAGATCGCCACCGACCTGGTCCTTGAGCTGGTTCGGCGTTCCCGACGCGATGATCTCGCCGCGGTCCACGACGACGATCGTGTTCGCGAGCTCGTCAGCCTCATCGAGATATTGGGTCGTGAGCAGCAGCGTGGTACCGCGGCCCACCAGCTCGCGGAGGATCGCCCACATCCCGAGGCGCCCGTAGGGGTCGAGGCCGGTGGTCGGCTCGTCGAGGAAGAGCACAGATGGCTCAGCGATCAGGCTGGCCGCTAGGTCGAGGCGCCGCTGCATGCCGCCGGAGTATGTCTTGGCCGGGCGGTCGGCAGCGTCCGCGATGTCGAAGCGCTCGAGAAGCTCCGCGGCCCGCCCCCGGACACTCCGCCGTTCCATGTGATTCAGGCGGCCCATGATCTCGAGGTTCTCGCGGCCGGTCAGCTCGAGCTGGATCGCGGTCGCCTGCCCGGCAAGCCCGATGCGGCGGCGCACCGCCGCGGCATCCCGTGTCACGTCGTATCCCTCAACGATGACCCGCCCCGCATCCGGTCGCAGCAGTGTGGTCAGGACGCGTACCGCTGTGGTCTTGCCGGCTCCGTTGGGACCGAGCATGCCGAGCACGCTGCCTCGAGGCACCGCGAAATCGATGCCGCGGAGCGCGTGCACCTTGCCGAACGACTTGTGGAGCCCGGCGACTTCGATGGCATGTTCGGTGTTGACGACGGCCATGGCCGACGAGAATAGGGCAAGCGGGTCGCCGAGCCACCTGCTTCGCTGGAGGCGGTGCTAGTCGAGATGCGCGACCCGCTTCACCAGTGCCACGACCTGCGCAGCGATATCGGTTGGATCCTGATCGGCGCTCGCGAACTCGTCGACGAACGCAAATCCCGTGAGCACGTGGGTGGCGTGGAGCACGTCCGGGCTCCCGGCCCCGTGATACCCGGCTTCGGCCGCGCGCGTGAGCAGGATGCGGAGACCCGCGAGCCGGCGAGAGTCTCGTTCACCGCCTTCCAGCGCGCTTCGCCCGAGCACCACCATCGCGCGCAGCCGGCGCAGCAGCAGGCGATGCGTGAAGTAGAAGGCACAGAAGATCAGCACGAACCGTTCCACGGCGGCAACCGGATCGGGCTCACCGAAGGCCTCGGGCAATCGAGTCAAGCCTCCCGATTGCGCGAGGTCATCGAATATGGCTTCGACGAGTCCTTCGCGACCGCCAAAACGGTCGTAGATCGTGATTCGAGCAACCCCGGCCTCTCGGGCGACCGCCTCGAGCGTGAACGCGTCGCCGCCGACCAGGACCGCGCGGGCGGCAACGAGGATCCTCTCGCGAGTCGCATCCATACCGGCGCGACGCTGTTTGAGCGTGTAGGGGCGGGGGCTCACGGTTGCATTTCAGCTTACATTGTGTATGCTGTAACGCGTGACCCGCCGTCTGGACCAGGACCACGCCGAGGAGTGCCGATGACCCTGTATGCCTTCGCGCTGTTCGTTCATATCGTCGGATCGCTGCTGTTGTCCACCGCGTTCACTGCCGAGGGAATCGGCCTCTTCCAGCTGCACCGCGCCACGACGAGCGCCGGAGTGCGCCAGTGGGAAGGTGTCACCGGACTCGCGCGAATCTTCGGCCCTGCGTCGGTCGTGACCATCCTCGCATCGGGGCTGTACATGATGGTGACGTCCTGGGGATGGGTCCCGTGGCTCGCGGTCGGACTGTTCGCGTGGGTCCTGATCGCCGTGCTCGGCGCGGTCAACGGCATCCGCATGAGCCTGATCGTGAGGCACATCGCCGGGGACGCCCCGCCGGGGACCGGCCTTCAGAGCCGAGAGTTCGTCATCTCCTGGGTGACGCGGCTTTCGATGGCGGTGGGCATCGTCTTCCTCATGACCAACAAGCCGGATCTCCTGCCTGCGCTGCTTGCCGCCCTCGTCGCTGCGGCGGTTGGTGTCGCCGCCGGGGCTGCGATGACGCGCAAGGCGAACCCTGCCGCTGCGGTCGCACGGTCCGACGTCGCGGGTCGATAGTCCGGCGACCGCCGATTCGCGACCGCCGGGACCACCCGGGAGCGGCCGTGTGACATTCTCAGTCTGTGGCGTATCACGTCTCCGCGGACGAGTTCGAGCGCATCGCCGCCGATGCCCTCGAAAGTATCCCGCCCGCGCTGCGCGCCCAGATGGACGCCGACAATCTCATGATCACGATTCAGACGGACGCCACCGACGACGATCGCGGCAGCGGCATCGACCAGCGTGTGCTCGGCTACTTTCAGGGCAGCACCGAGTCGACGTTCAGCCCGGCGGGGTACCCCAAGCGGATCGTGTTGCTACAGCACCACATTGAACGGTGGTCCAGAACACACTCCGAACTCGTCGACCAGGTGCACGACACGGTGTTGCACGAGGTCGCGCACTACTTCGGCATGAACCACGACGACATCGAGAAGTCCCGGCTCCACCACTGAGCCTGCACGAGGAGCGACGATGACCAGCGAATCGGAGTCACGGGCGCAGCGGGACCCCGCGAGCGTCATCACCAAGACCAGTCCCTTCTCGGTGGCGGAGACGGTGTCGCGCCTCCTGGCAGTGGTGGCATCCAAAGGGATGAAGGTGTTTGCCGTCATCGATCACAGTGGCGAGGCCGCAACCGTGGGACTTCCGTTGCGCGATACCAAGGTCGTGATCTTCGGATCCCCGCAGGCGGGCACCCCTGTGATGCAGTCTGCACCGCTTGCCGCTCTCGATCTGCCGCTCAAGGTGCTGGTATGGGCGGACGGCAGCATCACGAAGCTCAGCTTCACGGCACCGAGCACGCTCGCCGCCCGCTATGGCCTGACCGCCGCGATGGCCGCGAGACTCGCCGGTATCGACGCGTTGACCGACATGGTCGTCAACGCCTGACGGCAGGCTGGCGATCGCGATGTCGAACGTGAGGCGAACGAGGCGCCGCGGCCGAGGTCGCGTTTGCGGTCGCCGACGAACACCAGGGACGTGGGCTGGCGACGATGCTCCTGGCGCACCTCGCTGCCTACGGGGCCACCACAGGCATCACGCGCTTCAACGCGGAGACGCTGATCGACAACCGGCGAATGCTTGACGTGTTCCAGCGCGCGGGCTTGCGCCGTGAGAGCGCATCGATCGAGTACGGCGGATCGTAGCGCCCGATGCCGATCAAGTCGTCGTTCAGGAACGCGACGAACGCCATGCGGTCGTGGTAGTCCACCGTCGTGAAGTGAGTGACCTCGCGTTCTGTCAGCGCCGACCTGTGACCGAAGAATCGGAAGTACACGCTCTGCTCGGACTGATGCGCGAAGAATGCTCGATGCGCCTCGGTGTCGTCCGAACGGATGGGCCTGACGTGCACGGGACCTCCGTCCGCAAGCACTGCATCGACCTCCCACTCCGCCGGATACCCGGGTTGACGCGCTCCGATGGCAACCAGATCATCGGGTGAACGTGCGTGGCGCACGCCGCGTCCGGGTTCTGCGCAGTCATTGAGGAGCAATGTGTTCATGGAAGCGGCTCGTCGCCCATCCTGTGCCGGCGCGGCCGTCCGCCCCAGGTAGAAGGACACTATCGGCGAGCGCGATTGATGCCAAAGGTCCCTGGTATCGGCATCCCTCATGAGGCTACGTTCATCAGCACCTAACCACCCGATCGCTTGGAGAATCTGATGAAAGCCGCAGTCGTTCACGATTTCCGTCAACCACTCGTCCTCGAGGAGCGTCCGATCCCGACACCGGGTCAGGGTGAGGTTGTTGTTCGCATCGAGGCCTCGGGGCTCTGCCACACAGACATCCATGCCGCACACGGCGACTGGCCCGTCAAGCCGAGCCTTCCCTTCGTTCCCGGTCATGAAGGAGTCGGGATCGTGACGCGGGTCGGGGCCGGCGTCACGCGCGTCAAAGAAGGTGAGCGGGTTGCGCTTCCATGGCTTGGCTACGCGTGCGGCACCTGCGAATACTGCGTCTCCGGGTGGGAGACCCTCTGCCTTCAACAGGTGAACACGGGGTATGGAAACGACGGCGCGTACGCTGAGTACGCAAAGGCGTCGGCGGCATATGTCGGAATCGTTCCCGCCGGGATCGACCCATTCGACGCGGCTCCCCTGACCTGCGCCGGCGTCACCACGTACAAGGCCGTGAAGTCGTCCGGCGCCCGGTCTTCGGATCTGGTGGCGGTATTCGGCGTCGGCGGTCTCGGACACATGGCGGTGCAGTACGCCAAGATCGCAGGTGCCACGGTCGTCGCTGTCGATCTCACCGAGGAGAAGCTGTCGATGGCCCGGCAACTTGGAGCCGACTACACGGTCAACGCTTCCGAGGAGGATCCGGCGCAGGTCATCCAGCGTCTTGGCGGTGCGGACGCTGCAATCGCGCTCGCGGTGTCACCGCGCTCGTTCGAGCAGGCGTTCGGATCCCTGCGGCGCAGGGGCACGCTCGTCTTCGTTGCGCTTCCCGCTGACAACGCCGTCCGTATCCCGATCTTCGAGACCGTGCTCAACGGCATCACGATCGTCGGGTCCATCGTCGGCACCCGCAAGGATCTCGACGAGGTCTACGAGCTGCACGCTCGCGGGCGCACCCATGTGATCCGCGAGACGCGCTCGCTCGACTCGGTGAATCAGTCGATCCAGAATGTGCTCGACGGAACCGTCACGGGACGGATCGTCTTCGACCTCCGGGAAGAGCTCGTTGCGGAACCTCGGGGCCTCAGCTCACCGCGACGGGTGTTGCAACCGGTGCAGTGAGCCCGGTCACTGCGAGGATCTCCGCCTCGCCAAGGGTGTCATGCTCCAGCAGTGCGTGGACGAGCGCGTCGAGCTTGTCGCGGTTGCTGGTGAGCAGCGAGACGGCCTGGCGGAGACACTCCTCGCAGATGCGCCGCACCTCTTCGTCGACGAGGGCGGCCGTCTCTTCGCTGTACGGCCGTGACAGCGTGAGCGCCTGAGCGGCGCCCGCGCCGTCATCCGAGAGACTGAGAACACCGACCTTGGGGCTCATGCCCCAGCGCAGCACCATCTGCCGCGCGATCCCGGTGACCTGGCGCAGGTCTGCCTCGGCGCCGGTGGTGATGATCCCGTAGACGAGTTGCTCGGCCGCTCTGCCGCCGAGCGCGCCGGTGATTCGCCCGCGAAGGTAGTCCTCGCCGTAGCTGAAGCGGTCGTCGACCGGGCTCTGCACGGTGGCGCCAAGCGACTGCCCGCGCGGGATGATCGAGACCCGGCGGACCGGGTCGGCACCGGGCTGGAGCAGCCCGAGCAGCGCGTGTCCTGATTCGTGATAGGCGATGCGTTCGCGGTCGATCGAGGTGAGCGAGAGCTTGCGCTCGGATCCCAGCTCCACCTTCTCGAGGGCATCGGTGATGTCGATCTGGGCCACGGTCGGCGCGTCGCGACGCGCGGCGGCGAGCGCCGCCTCGTTGGCGAGATTGCGCAGGTCGGCGCCGACCATACCCGCCGTCAGCGATGCGATCAGGCCGAGGTCGACGTCGGGTCCGAGTGGAATGTGCCGCGTGTGGATGCGCAGGATCTCGAGCCGGCCGCGGCGATCGGGGAAGGGCACGGTGATCCGCCGGTCGAACCGCCCGGGACGGAGCAGTGCGACATCGAGCACATCGGCGCGATTGGTCGCCGCCAGCACGATGACGCCTTCGTGAGGATCGAAACCGTCCATCTCGGTGAGGATCTGATTAAGGGTCTGCTCCTGCTCGTCATTGCTCCCCAGGCGGGCACCCGTCGAACGCGAGCGGCCGACTGCATCGAGCTCGTCGATGAAGACGATCGCCGGTGCCGCGGCGCGCGCCTTCTGGAACAGGTCGCGCACCCGGGCCGCGCCTACTCCCACGATTGCCTCGATGAATTCCGAGGCGGAGATGGAGAAAAACGGCACCGCCGCTTCGCCCGCCACCGCGCGCGCCAGCAGTGTCTTGCCGGTGCCCGGCGCGCCGATGAGCAGGACGCCCTTCGGGATGGTGCCTCCCAGGCGCTGATATTTCTCGGGTTTCTTGAGAAAGTCGACGATCTCGACCAGCTCGGCCTTGACCTCGTCGATCCCGGCGACATCGGCAAAGGTCGTGTCGGGATGCTCGGGGTTGTAGAGGCGCGCGCCGCTCTGGCCGAACCGTCCGAGGATGCCGCCGACCCCACCGCCCGCGAGCGCCGCGCTTCTCCGCATCAGGTAAATGAAGCCGAAGACGAACAGCAGCGCCGGTCCGAACGAGAAGAGCAGGGTCTCCCACAGGGGTGACGGCGGATTGGGAGGCTCGGCGAGGATGCTGACCTTGTTCGCGAGCAGGGCAGCCTCGAGGTTGTCGCTTGCGAAGGTGGGCCGCTGGGTGGAGAAATCCTTGGCGCTGGTCTGTCCGGGCCCGGCGCTGACCGCGGTCTTGGCGGTCCCGCTGATCGCATCGCCCGTGGCGGTGATATTGACCACGTTACCTGCGTTCACCTGGTCGACAAAGACGTTGTAGGGAATGACCACGGACGGCGCCTGCGCGGCGGACTGGATGATGGTGCTGACGATGACGTTGACAATGAGGAGGACGAAGATGAGCACCCAGAACCGGCGCCAGCGCATCGGGTTGTAGCCGAGCACGTTCGGCGCCTGCGGGCTCGGGGAAGTCGGTCGCTGTGCCCGGTCAGGTGCCTGAACGGCCATTGGTCTCGTGCACCGCCGCGTCTTCAGCCGATTCCTCGACGCTGTCCAGGGAATCGAGCTGGTCGGGCTCTCCGCGCTGCAGGGCGATATCGTCGTCGCCCGACTCGGGTGCCTGGAGCTGACCCGCCTCCGGCTCCTGCGCCTGCGCGGCCCGATCAGGCTCCTCCTCGCTGAGGCGCTCGTCAAGGGTGTCGCGACGATATTCGTCGACGTCGTGCAACCGTCCTGCGAGCGAGGTGTCTCGGATCGCCGGATCGTCCTCGTCGCCGCTCACCTCCGCGGGATCAGGCTCCGCGTCCCCAAGGGGCGCATCCGAGTCAGCCGGGGCATCGTTCCAGGGCAGATCTTCGGGATGATCAGTCATGCGGTCATCATGGATGAACGTCAGGTCACAGCGTTCACGCGACGGCCTGAGGACAGCGGGGAACCGCGTCGAGGCACTCGTCGATGATGGCGTGGACGATGCGGTCGACACGTTTCTCGCCGAGCCGCGGCGCCCGGCGGGACAGCCGCTCCACGATCTCGTGCTCCCGGTCGAAGTCGCGCTCCGGCAGCACGGCGGCCCGCTTGCGCTCCTGCACGGCCTCGACCATCGCGGCGCGATACTCGAGCATCTGGAACACCGCCTCGTCGATGGTGTCGATGATCGCGCGGCATCCGGCGACCGAGTCGGCCACGGCCGGACGGGTCATCGCGCAGAGTGCTAGCGACGCCTGCACGATCCTGCTGAGCACCGAGGGCGTGATTGCCTGAGCGGCATCGCACAACGACGACGCCGGGTTCGGGTGACACTCGATGAGCAGCGCGTCGGCACCGGCGGCCAATGCCGCGACCGCGAGCGAGGGAACCCACCTCGCATTGCCGGCGGCATGGCTCGGATCGACGGCGATCGGGAGGTCGGTCATGTCGCGGAGCACCGCGATCGCGCTCACGTCAAGCGTGTTCCGGGTCGCCGTCTCGAACGTTCGGATGCCGCGCTCGCAGAGGATGACCTGGTGGTTGCCCTCGATGGTGACGTAGTCCGCTGCCGCAAGCCACTCGTCGTAGGTCGCGGACATACCGCGCTTGACGATGACCGGCATGCCGCTCTGCCCCGCGGCGCGGAGCAGCGGGGTGTTGTGCATCGAGCGCGCTCCGATGAGCAGCGCGTCGGCGTGGCCGCGCAACAGCTCGATGTCATCCGCGGCCAGTGGTTCCGCGATCACCGGTAACCCGGTGACGCGTCGCGCCTCGTCGAGCAACGGCAGCCCGGCGCTCCCCAGACCCTGGAAGGATCCTGGTCGGGTCCGCGGCTTGAGAACGCACCCGCGCAGCACCGACGCGCCGGCCCGATGCGCTGCAACCGCATGTTCGACGTATCCGGTCTCGACTGCGCACGGCCCGGCGATGATCGGCACCGTGTCGCCGCCGACGGCGACCGCGCCGATCTTGACCCGGTGTGTGTCCCGCCGTCGGGTCGCGCTGACTAGCAGCGGCTCGATGGTCACCGTATGGCACCTCCGTGTGGTGATGGGCCACCACACGGGATCCGGGGCTGACCCATCTCTGATGAACCAGCCCTGGTAACGACTGCGCGGTCGGGTTTAGAAGACCCCCGGCAGCCTTACGGCTGGCGGGCCAAAGTATCGGCGCGCAGTTGTGGCCATTGGCGCAAACCCTAGCACAGGAGCCGCGCCCCGATGCGTCACTTGCCCCGATTGCCCGAGGCATGTCAGGCTACGCACGTATCGGCGAACACGTAGGTAGACAGCCCCCGAATCGAGGTCTGTTCGACCCTGCCATCCAGCACGACGCCTGCGGGGTTGCGTTCGTCGCTCGGATCGCCGGCGGCGCCACCCATTCGGTGGTTGAGCAGGGTGTACAGGCGCTCGTCAATCTCGGCCATCGCGGCGCGTCCGGTGCCGAGCCGGACAGCGGCGACGGAGCAGGCATCCTGCTGCAGCTGCCCGACGCCTTCCTCCGCGAGACCTCCGGACTGGCGCTGCCTGCGCCCGGCGCATACGGGATCGGCATGGTGATGCTCCCGCAGGACCCGGATGAGCGGGGACTGTGCGAGGCCATCACGCTGCAGGCCTGCCGAGCCGAGGGATTGCGCCTGCTCGGCTGGCGCGACGTGCCTCTGGTCCCCGACGCTCTCGGGCGATCGGCTCGCATGGCGCTGCCGGTGTTGCGCCAGTTCTTCGTCGCCGCCATCGGCCTCGAGGGTTCGGCGCTCGAGGGCCGTCTCCTGGTTCTCCGGCGGATCATCGAGCGTGATGCCCTTGCCGCCGGGATCGGTCGTGATCGCTTTCACTGCAGCAGCCTGTCCAGCCGGACCCTCGTCTACAAGGGCATGCTCACCGCGGCACAGCTCGCGGGGTTCTACCCGGACCTGATCGATCAACGCGTGATCTCCACGATGGCGTTGGTCCACGCGCGCTTTTCCACCAACGTCCTGCCCCGCTGGGACCTCGCCCAGCCCTTCCGGATGTCGGCGCACAACGGCGAGATCAACACGCTTCGCGGCAACGTCAACTGGATGCGCGCGCGCCAGTCGAAGTTCCGCAGCCCGCACTTCGGCGACGACATCGCCAAGCTGATGCCCGTCCTCGACGAGTCGGGCTCGGATTCCTCGCAGTTCGACAACGCCCTCGAGATGCTCGCCATGAGCGGCCGGTCGATCGAGCACGCGGTGATGATGATGATCCCGGAGGCGTGGCACCAGAACCCGCTGATGGATGACGAGCGGCGCGCCTTCTACGAGTTTCACAGCTCGCTGCTCGAGCCCTGGGATGGACCGGCGGCGATCGCGTTCACCGATGGGCGTGTGATCGGCGCGACCCTCGACCGCAACGGCCTGCGCCCTGCCCGATATCTCGTCACCGAAGACGGTCTCGTGCTGATGGCGTCGGAGGCCGGCGTGCTCGATCTCCCCGAGGAGCAGATCGCCCGGAAGTGGCGATTGGAGCCCGGGCGGCTCCTGCTCGTCGACACCGCCGCCGGGCGAATCCTCGACGACACCACCGTCAAGAGCGGGCTCAGCGCGGCGCAGCCGTACAGCGAGTGGATTCGCGCGGGCACCGTCCACCTCGACGAGCTCGATCCTCCCGACCACGTGCCGGCGCCGGATCCGGGCACGCTCCTGGTGCGCCAGCAGGCATTCGGCTACAGCGTCGAGGACCTCGAGATCCTCCTCGAGCCGATGGGAGAGACCGGTGAGGAGGCTGTCGGATCGATGGGCAATGACACGCCGCTCGCTGTGCTCAGCGATCGGCCGCTGCCCCTCTTCAACTACTTCAAACAGCTGTTCGCGCAGGTCACCAATCCGCCGATCGACCCCATTCGCGAGCAGGCGGTGATGTCGCTGGTGACCACGCTCGGCGCCGGAGGGAATCTCCTCGAGCAGGGGCCGGCACAGGCGAAGCGGCTCGAGATGCCCCACCCCGTGCTCACCAACCACGACCTCGAGAAGCTCCGGCACGTGACCCAGCGCCAGTTCCCCGCGGAGACGATCTCGATGGTCTTCCATCGTGACGCCGGCGCGGCCGGGCTGGTTGCCGGAATCGAGCGCATCTGCAGGCTGGCCTCGAATCAGATCGAGGCCGGCGCCACCGTGCTGATCCTCAGCGACCGGCACATCGACGCCTCGCACGTGCCCATCCCGTCGCTGCTCGCCACGGCCGCGGTGCACCAGCACCTGGTCCGCGAGCAGACGCGCACCGGTGTCGGCCTGGTGATCGAGACCGGCGAAGCGCGCGAGGTGATGCACCTCGCGCTCCTCATCGGCTACGGCGCCGAGGCTGTCAACCCGTACCTCGCATTCGAGACGATCGCCGACATCACGCGCCGCGACCTGATGCCTCCGACCGTCGACGCCGCGCGCGCCGTGGACCGCTACGTTCAGGCGCTCGTCAAGGGGCTGCGCAAGACCATCGCGCGCATGGGCATCTCGACGATCCAGTCGTACTGCAGCGCGCAGATCTTCGAGTGTCTCGGCATCGACCAGACCGTCGTCGATCGCTACTTCCCGAATACCCCGTCGCGCATCGGCGGCATCGGCATCGACGTGATCGCGGCCGAGGCGATCGCGCGCCACCAGCGAGCGTTCCCGGACGTCCGGGTCACGCCCCCGACCCTGGAGGACCGCGGCGAGTATCGATGGCGTCGCGACGGTGAGCTTCATCAATGGAATCCCGAGGTGATCGGCGCGCTCCAGCACGCGGTCAAGGCCAATGACGAGCCGGCATTTCGCCGGTACGTCGCGCTCGCCGACGACGAGTCGCGCCGGTTGAAGAACCTGCGCGGCCTCTTCGTGCTCCACGAGTCGCCTGCGCCCGTTCCCCTGGATGAGGTCGAGCCGGCGCTGGAGATTGTTCGCCGCTTCTCGACCGGTGGCATGTCGCACGGCTCGCTCAGCAAGGAGGCGCACGAGCTGATCGCGATCGCGATGAACCGCATCGGAGCTCGATCCAACACCGGTGAGGGAGGAGAGGACTCAGCGCGCTTCAAGCCGGATGCCAACGGCGACTGGCGGCGGAGCGCGATCAAGCAGGTGGCGTCGGCGCGCTTCGGCGTCACTGCCGATTACCTCGTGAACGCGAGCGAGCTGCAGATCAAGATCGCGCAGGGAGCCAAGCCTGGTGAGGGCGGTCAATTGCCCGGATTCAAGGTGGATGACGCGATCGCTCTCCTCCGCCATTCGACGCCCGGCGTGGGTCTCATCTCTCCGCCGCCGCACCACGACATCTATTCGATCGAGGACCTCGCACAGCTCATCTGGGACCTGCGCTGCGTCAATCCCCACGCGCGGATCAGCGTGAAGCTGGTTGCCGAGGCAGGGGTCGGCACGGTGGCTGCGGGTGTCGCCAAAGCGCGCGCCGATCACATCGTCATTGCCGGCTACGAGGGCGGTACCGGCGCCTCACCGCTGACCGCGATCAAGCACGCGGGGGTGCCGTGGGAGCTGGGACTGGCGGAAGCGCAGCAGGTACTCACCCGGCAGCGGCTTCGCAGCCGGGTCACGCTCCTGGCCGACGGCCAGATGAAGACCGGACGCGATGTCGTGGTCGGTGCGCTCCTCGGCGCCGACGAGTTCGCGTTCGCGACCGCGCCGCTGATCGCGGCGGGCTGCGTGATGATGCGCGTCTGCCATCTGAACACCTGCCCGGTCGGGATCGCCACCCAGGATCCCGTGCTGCGCGCCAGGTTCGCGGGTCGCCCCGAGCACGTCGTCGCCTTCATGCTCTTCCTTGCCGAGGACGTGCGCCGCTGGATGTCGCGGCTCGGATTCCGCCGCTTCGAGGACATGATCGGCCGCGTCGATCTCATCGAGGCGAATCCCGCGGTCGATCACTGGAAGGCGCGCGGCCTCGATCTCCAGCCCTTGCTCGCGGTGCCCGAGGTGGATTCCCCGGAGGACCGCCGGCACAGCAGTCATCAGAGCGCCGATCTCGGTGACATGCTCGATAACGAGCTCATCGCGCACTGCCGCGGCTCGCTCGAGAGCGGCGCGCCGGTGCGCGTGCGGCGTGCCGTGCGCAATGTGCATCGCTGCGTCGGGGCGATGCTCAGCGGTGAGATCGCGCGCCGGTACGGCGCGGCGGGCCTTCCCGACGGCACCGTCGACGTCGAGCTGGATGGTGCCGCGGGGCAATCGTTCGGCGCCTGGCTCGCGCACGGGGTCACCCTGACCCTTCGCGGTGAGGCTAATGACTACGTCGGCAAGGGACTCTCCGGCGGCCGGCTCGTCATCGTGCCACCGCAGGCTTCGATGCGACGTGCAGAGGAGAACATCATCATCGGCAACGTTGCGCTCTATGGCGCAACCTCGGGGGAGGCCTTCATTCGCGGCGTGGCGGGCGAGCGTTTCTGCGTTCGCAACTCTGGAGCGGTTGCGGTCATCGAGGGAGTCGGGGATCACGGGTGCGAGTACATGACGGGGGGTACGGTGCTCGTGCTCGGCGCGACCGGGCGGAACTTCGCCGCAGGAATGAGTGGTGGGGTTGCGTACGTGCTCGACGCGGAACGTCAGTTTGCCGAGCGCTGCAATCGGGCGTCGGTGGCTCTCGAGCCGCTCGGTGTCGATGATCACGAGCTGGTTCGTGGATTGCTCGAGCAGCATGCCGGGCTCACCGGGAGCACGGTGGCCATGCGATTGCTCCGCGGCTGGGCTCAGGAGCGCGAGCACTTCGTGAAGGTGATGCCCGAAGAATATCGTCGCGCGCTTCGCGCTCAACTCGAATTGGTGAGCTGATGGGCACCCGCACCGGTTTCCTCGAACACACACGGCACACCGCGCACAAGCGACCGGTGGCCGAACGCATCGGCGACTACCGCGAGGTATATCTGCCGCTCCCGCTGCAGGTGTTGCGCGACCAGGGGTCGCGGTGCATGGACTGCGGGGTCGCGTTCTGCCACCACGGCTGTCCGCTCGGGAATCTCATCCCCGAATGGAACGACCTCGTCTTTCGCAATGACTGGAAGGGTGCGGTGGAGCGCCTCCACGCCACCAACAACTTCCCGGAGTTCACCGGGCGTCTGTGCCCCGCCCCGTGCGAGCCGGCATGCGTGCTCGCCATCAACGATGACCCGGTCGCGATCAAGCAGATCGAACAGTCCATCATCGATCGCGCCTTCGACGAAGGATGGATCCGCGCCGAGCCGCCCGCGCACCGCACCGGGCAGCGGGTCGCCGTCATCGGATCCGGACCCGCCGGACTCGCCGCGGCGCAACAGCTCAACCGCGCCGGCCACCGCGTGACCGTGTTCGAGCGCTCCGACCGCATCGGTGGCCTCCTCCGGTACGGGATCCCCGACTTCAAGATGGAGAAGTGGGTCCTCGACCGGCGCATCGATCTCCTCGAGGCGGAGGGCATCATCTTCGAGACCGGGTACGACATCGGCGTCGACGTGACCGCCGAGAAGTTGCGCGAGCGTTTCGATGCGGTGGTGCTCGGGGTCGGTGCCGATCGACCGCGCGATGTCGACGTCCCGGGACGCGAGCTGCAGGGGGTTCATTTCGCGATGGACTACCTGGTGCAGCAGAACCGGAGGGTCGCCGGCGAGCGCGTCGACGCGCAACCCGCGATCACCGCGCAGGGGCGAAAGGTGATCATCATCGGCGGTGGCGATACCGGCGCCGACTGCCTTGGCAATGTGATCCGCGAGCAGTGCAGCGACGTGCAGCAGCTGTACATCTATGCGCAACCACCCGACACGCGACCGGACGAGACTCCGTGGCCACAGTGGCCGTTGATCCTGCGCACCTACCCTGCCCATGACGAGGGAGGCTCACGCGAATTCGGCCTGATGGTCACCGGCTTCGAGGGCGAGCATGGCGCGGTGCAACGCGTGCACGCCACCCGCGTCGAGGCGCGTCGGGAGAACGGGAACCGTACCTTCGTTGCCTTGGCCGGTGAGGAGGTGCACATCGACGCCGACCTCGTCCTGGTCGCGATCGGCTACGACGGACCAACGCGATCTGCGTTGCTGGATGAGCTGTCGGTGACGTTCGATCGTGCCGGCAACGTTGCCGTGGACGAGGCGTTTGCCTGCAGCACCCCCGGCGTATTCGCCGCCGGGGATGCGGTCCGCGGTGCCTCGTTGATCGTCTGGGCGATTGCGGACGGTCGCGCCGCGGCACGCAGCTGCGACGCGTATCTCACCGGGGTGGTGCGGCTCCCCTAACCGGTCAGGCCTGCGGCGGTCCCGGTGCCGCGGGAGGTGGGTTTGCGGACCCGCCCACACCGGCGATGCTGTACGCGTCAGCAGGAGGCGCAGGCGCCTGGGCCCCCTGCTGGGTTACGGCGTCGCTCGTGGACAGCAACTCGTTGAACAGCGCCCGGTACTGTGTCATCGCTCGCCGCAAATCCTCGGTCGTGGTGCTGCCCTGCGAAGTCCCGATGCAGGTGGCGTGTGCAAGCCGGTAGTTCTCGACCACACCCGGGTGGTCAACCGAGATATCCGCCGCACGCTGATCGAACTCGGTCATCGGATAGCCACGATCGCTCATGACGCGAGCCACGAGGACGTCCGCGGCCTGGACACTTTGCGCGGGCGCATCGACGAAATCGGACTGGATCTGCTGCCACGCCGTGGCGTACTGCTGGCGCGCAGCATCGGAGAGCGGAACGATGGTGAGCTGCCCGCGACGCGCAACACGGCCGGCGAGATCCCTCTCGGCGGACCGGCGGTCCCCGGTGCTCGCGACCGTGCGATCGTATTCGGGCCCGAAGGTGCGATGGAGCCGAGCCGTCCGGCGCTGCGTCGTTGCGGCGATGATCGCAATGGCGATGGCGATGACAACGACCACGCCGATGACGATGTACGCGGTTTCCGCCATGGGGACTCTCCTTGCTGAGTTGATCCAAGCCATATCAGTCTACATGACAGTACCAATATCAACAACGGGGGTCGGATCTAGGGCGCGGCGGCGGGTGACACGGTCGCGCTCGGAGTGCCCGTCGGTGCCGCGGTCGGGGAGGCGGTCGGTGATGCCGTGGGCGAGGATGAGGGGCTCGGCGACGCTGACGGCGTGACCTGAGGGCTGGGCGTGGCACTGCTCGACGGCGACGGCGACGGCGACGGAGACGGGGTCACGTTCGGCAACGGCCCCACCTTGAGATTGGGAACGACGTTGCCGATGCGCGGCAGGTCCGCCTGTGGCCCGCCGAACGGCGCGTTCTGGCTCGGCGAGGAAACGACAAGCGCCACCACGGCCGCCGCCGCCGCGAGCCCGGTCAGCCCGAGTGGGAGCGCGATCGGACGTCTCCGTTCCGGCCGCTCGCCGGTATTCTGCGGCGACCGGGCGTAGGCGCGACGCTCCGGCGTGAGGATGATCCCCTCGGCCGCCAGGCTCGCCCAGGGTGCGTTCGAATACACGAAGGCTTCAAAGAGAAGCAGCAGCGAGAGCACGATGGTCGCGAGGCTTGGCGAGCGCACCAGCATCGCTGCCGCGCCGGCCACTGCTGCGAGGGCGAGCACCGTCTCCGCGCGCGATGCACGCAGCGCGCTCAACAGCGAGCGGCCCTCCTTGCTCTTGGCCGTTCGCAGGAACTCAGCCTGTTTCCGAACCAGGCCGCGGACGCACGCGAGCGTGACCACCCACGACAGGCCAAACCACACCCGCAGCGCGCTGAGCGCATCGCCGGCGCTGGCTCGACAGGCCCGGCGCATGGCCCACATCGCGCGCACGACCCCGGTCCCGGCGAACGCCAGCGGGACCACGAGCACCGCCCCGGTCAACTGTCGAATCGGAAGGCGTTCGTGCAGCGAGGTTGCGAGCGCGGTGGCGAGCAGCAGGACCGTGAAGGTCGCGGTGAGCACCTCGGCGAACCACTGGACGCTACCGAGCAGGTAATGGATGCGCTGGGCGACGCTCAGCCGCATCTTGTGGTGAGCAAACGGCACCAACTCGCGCCAGTGAAACTTGAGGATCTGGACCCCGCCCAGCGCCCAGCGGAATCGCTGCTTCTTGAGGCCGTCGAAGTCCAACGGCATCAAGCCCTCCCCGTAGGCGGCCGGGTCGTAAACGCCCCGATAGCCGGCGCCGAGGATGCGCAGGGATGCTTCCGCGTCCTCCGTGATGCACTCCTGGTTCCAGCCGCCGATCTCGTTGAACGCCGAACGCCGGATCAGCCCCATGGTCCCGCAGAAGATGATCGCGTTTCGGTGGTTGCGAGCGATCATCGTGACGTCGAAGAAGTACCGGAAGCTGTAGAAGAGGCCGCGCAGATATCGGTTGTCCTGCCACTCGCGGTAATGCTGGGACGTCTGCATGAACGCCACCGACGGATCGTCGAAATGGCCGATCGTGTTGCGCAGCCATTGCGGGTGCACCTGGTAGTCGGCGTCGACGATGCCGAGGATCTCCACCTCTTCCGGAAGCCGCGGCGTCGCCTCGTTCAGGGCTCCGGCCTTGAATCCAGGCCAGTCCTCCAGGTGCATGAACGTGAATCGCTCGCCCAGCCTGGTGCAGAGGTCTTCGATCGGTTTCCAGAGCTCAGGGTCGCGCGTGTTGTTGTCGACGACCTGGATGATCAGGTGCGGATAGTCGATTCTCGCCAGCGATTCCAGTGTGGGACCGACCACCTCGACCGGCTCGTTGTAGGTGGGGACCTGAAGAGCGACCCACGGCTCGTTCGACAGAGGCGGCGACAGACGAGGCTGTTCGCGTCGCGACAGCACGTCGCAGATCTCGAACGTGAACGAGATCGACAGCAGCAGAGCAAGGATCTCGAGGATCAGCAGCAGGATGGACGCGAGCACCGCGGCGATCGGCAGGCCGCCGAAGAAGGTCTGGAGAAACGCGTACGCGAGATACGCGAGTGCGGCCACTGCCACAGCGACGAACAGTTGGGCGCCGAGGAAGCTCCAGCGCGGTTGGAGAGCCCGCATGACGACGAGCAGGACGACCGCGCCGATGCCGAGCGCGATCATTCCCGGTTCGTCGCGCTCGATCTCGAGAAAGACGGCGCCGGTCGCGGCGAGGGCGACCGCGCACGCTGGTATCCCGAGCCGCGCGTGCGCGGTGATCGTTCGCGGCAACAGCGCGATCGCCATCGTGGCGACCAGGAGGAGCGCGAAGAAGATGACGCTCTCGAGGATCATCAGCTGTCTCGATCGAGGTTCACGAGCGCACCTGTGGAAAGCGCGATTCCGAACCACACCCAGTTCTGCTCGAAGTAGTTCTGGGGCTCACCGAAATATGCCGGTGACAGGTGGAAGGTGGCAAGGAGCAGCCGCTGGAGCTGCGCGGCACCGGCCGGGTCGGTGACCAGGAAGTTGCCGATGTCGCCGCCGTAGATGGTCGGGTCCTCGTAGGCGCCGACCACACCGCCGCCGTGCGAGTACAGGGCATCAAGTCGCGCGGCCTTCCCCCATTGCATACGCAGGAAGCTGCTGTGCTCGAGATATGCGCGAGCGCGCGGCTCATGGTTCCACAGGGCATCGACGGCGACGCGCCACATCACACGGAAGGCGTCGTACCCGTAGTCGTCTGCGCTCGCGATCGCGGGAAAGGACGTGACCGCGCCGGTTGATCGCGAGAGTGCGCACCAGTTGGGGGGCAGGCCGACGCCCGGCGTGCCGTCGAGCGTCGCGGCAGTGCACGCGCCAAGCAACGTGTAGGAACTGTCGATGAGCGTTCTCCACGGATGCGCCGGGTCCTCGTGCGCGAAGGTGCGATAGGCGTACGGAGCGAAGTAGGAGGGATTGATCACCGGGCCGGGTGACACCTGCGTCTTCGCCCAGTTCCCGGCCGTCAGGACGTTCATATGATTGATGGACACGACTTCGTTCTGCCACATCGCGCCCAGCAACCGGATCGCATCCTGGCGCAGGGCGGCATTGCCAAATCGGCGAGCGGCGTAGAGGAGCGCCAGGGCAGTGTCGGAGTCGGCGTCGCTCGCGGAGTGACTGTCGGCGATCCGTCCACCGCGCCAGAGGGAGGCGAAGAGCCCGTCGCCGGGCGTCGCCAGGTTCGCAGCCGTCCAGCTCCAGACCGTATCGAACACCTGGCGGTCTCCCATCCAGGCGGCGCGAAGCAGCGCGTACCCCTGTCCCTCGGAGGTGGTGATGCCTCCCCTGGTCGGGTCGAGGACTCGGCCGTCGGGCTCGATGAGGGCCTTCGCGTAGCCGGCCCACGCTTGCTGCAGCACCGCCCGGATCTGCTCGGTCAGCGCCGAAGCGGTTGGAGTCGTCGCGTGGGCGGCCGGCGCCGGGCCGCAGCACACGAGCAGGAATGAGCTCGCCAGCGTGGTGTATGCCGCCTTGGGCCTTCGCGGGCGGGGCCCCGCCCGGGCCTGAGCGCGCGCAGCGGCCATGGGCAATCTCCTGCGTGGGTTTGGCGTCATATGTGATAGTATCAATGTCCACATCACCTACACCGGTGGTAACAAGCTAGCTGAGAGAGACCAGCTAGGGAGCAAGGAGGTACTTTCGATGGGCCTAGGAGTGGGCATTTTCTTGATCGCGGTTGGGGCCGTGCTGGCGTTCGCGATCCATGTGACCGCCAACGGCGTCGACCTTCACACCATCGGCTACATCCTGATGGGAGTCGGCGCGCTCGGCATCATCCTGTCGCTGATGTTCTGGTCGTCCTGGGGCGGGGTCGGGACCCGCAGAACGGATGTGACGACCATCGACGATCGTCCGATTTGACGACGGGAACCCCGGGTTCCGGGACTGCAAGCATGAATTCGGCAATCACAGGAGGCGACGCATGATCATTCTTGGGATCGTTTTGCTCATCATCGGGCTGCTGGCCGCGGTCCCGATCCTGGTGACCCTTGGCGTTATTCTGATCGTCATCGGAGTGGTGCTCGAACTGCTCGGGATGGCTGGGCACGCAGTGGGCGGTCGGCGCCATTACTACTGAGGGGTAGGTCCCCGCAGACCTCTTTGAGGAGACACGTTCCGTTCGCCGGGACGTGTCTCTTCGTTTTTAAGCATGTGAACGGCACCCTCACGCACTTCCCGTCGCCGTAGACTGATCCGCACTGTATGGCCACTGAGCCAGGCGCCGGCCCCAGCGAGACGCCGCTGATTGAGAGAGGAGCGGGTGAAGGCGGTGGCGTCTGGTCGTGGCCGGAAATTCGCCGGGGTACTCCGCTTCGGATCTTCATCGACCTCATCCAATACGGGGTCGCGGTCGTGCTGCTGGTGCTCGCGGCGGTGGTGCTGGTGCGCAGCTTCATCACCTTCGTCACGTCGCTCAATGCGGCAGCGCCCAACTACACGCAATCCCTGATCAGCGCGATCGACGGCGTGCTCGTGGTCATCATCCTCGTCGACATCATGCGGACTGTTCTCACCCATCTCGAGGGGTGGGGATTTCCGTTTCGACCCTTTCTCGTCATCGGGATCATCGCCGCTGTCCGAGACATTCTGGCGGTCTCGACTCGGCTCACCTTGTCCTCCGGATCAACCACCGGAGCGACGCCCATTACGCAGTCATTGCTGGAACTCGGAACCAATGCTGCGGTCATTCTCGTCCTGGCCGTGGCGCTTTTCTTGACGCGCGGGCAGGACGTCGACGCCGAGACTGACTCCCGGTAGCAGCGCGCGGTTGATCAGGGGTGGTCTCCCTCGCTATGCCTGCGGCGCTAGCGGGGGTTGGGGCGGTCGAGGTTCCAGTGCCGTCCGACGCTCGCCAGCCACGAGCCGCTCGGCGTCGACGACAGGGCGAAGCGGCTGATCATTCGCTGCCCGCCCTCGTGGTCCCCGTAGAGCAGATCGATCGTGACCGGTCGCGCTGATGTCGACGCCTCCCGAGCCGTGGCGAACACCGGCTCGTTGGGGTCGCGAAACGCGCCCTGCCAGAAGCCGGTGTCGCCGGCGGGAACGTAGATGTCACGGGTGAGGCGGCGGAAGTCTTTGGTGTCCGCCGGTTCGGCGCCGGCGATGCGCTCGGGATAGAAGTACCAGCCGTGAAGCACGGCGATGCCGGAACCGGCATTGCGAAGGCCGATGACGAGGTAGATCGCCTGCGGACTGACCTCGAAGGCCGCGTGGCCGCCCTCGATGGTCACCCAGTGCTGGTCGAAGAACGACACCTTCTGCGGCGGATCCTGAAGGCGCGACGCCATGAGCACGGGACGCAACCCGGCGAGCAACGACCGCTCCGCCGCGCGCGCGGCGCGGTTGGCCGAGCGGACCGATGAGAAGGTGGCCACCGCGAGGACGAGGGTGCCACCGGCGGTCGCGAGTGCGGAGATCGTCACCCAGTCGGCCATGACGCCGGAGCATAGCGGTCGCCGAACCCCGCGTCGCCGTCTATCCGCCCAGCACCAGGCGCGCCTCACGCGCCATCTCCGCATCCTCACGCGCGGTCACAACGACCACAGCCGGGCGCCGGCCCGCGGGTCCGATGACGGCGTCGCCGTCGGCGGGAGTCAGCGCCCCCGGGAGGCCGAGCAGGCTGAGCCGGGAGCACACCCGGTTGCGGATCAACGCCGAGTGCTCCCCCACCCCGCCGGTGAACACCAGCGCGTCGACGCGATCGAGCGATGTGGCGAGACCGCCGATGACGCGGCTCAGCACGTGGACGTACACGTCCAGGGCTGCGATGCATGCCGCGTTGCCGAGTGCGGCCTCACGCTCGACATCGCGCACGTCGGACATGCCGCAGAGGCCGAAGAGCCCGCTGCCGTGCTCGAGTGATCTGGTCATCGCCCCGACCGTGACCCCGTGGTAATCCTGGAGCCAGAGCAGCGCGCCCGGGTCAACGGTGCCGCTGCGCGACGCCATCACCGCGCCCTCGAGCGGCGTGAACCCCATGCTCGTGTCCACACTGCGTCCGTCGCGGACCGCGCACGCCGAGACCCCGGACCCGATGTGCGCGATCACGACGTGCAAGCCGTCGACCGGCCGATGCAGCAAATCCGCGCTGCGCCGGCTTGACCATGCGTACGAGAGGCCGTGGAAACCGTAGCGGCGTACTCCCCACGCGCGCCAGTGCGCCGGCACCGCGTACGTGGTCGCGAACTCCGGGATATCGGCGTGGAAGGCGGTGTCGACGCAGGCGATCTGCGGCCGGTCGATGCTCGCCCGCGCGGCGTCGAGGAGCGCCAGCGCGGGTGGCACGTGGAGCGGCGCAAGCTCGATTGCCGCATCGAGCTGCTGACGCACCGCATCATCGACCTGGGTCGCGCGCCGGACCGCAGCCCCACCATGCACCAGCCTGTGGGCGACGGCGTCGACGTCGCCCACCCGTGCGGCGAATTCGCGCAGCGCGGCGATGGGATCGGCATCGCCGTCGGTCTGCTGCTCGTCCTCGATCCGGTCACTGCCGTCGACCACGCTCAGCTTCAGGCTGCTCGAGCCCGCATTCACGGCGAGGATGCGCATCGATCAGCCCGGGGCGGTTCGCGCGCCGGTCGCGCTCACCCGGGCCACCGCCAGTCACGGATCTCGGGCATGTCCTCGAAATGCTCACGAACGTACGCGTGGTGCCGCCGCAGTTGAGCGGCGCAGTACTGGTTCAGCTCGGCGGCGCCGGCAGGAGTCCGCCCAGACCGGCGCAGCGCCTCCATGGCGAGGTGGTAGCGGCTCATCTCGTTGAGCACGACCATGTCGAACGGCGTCGTGGTCGTGCCGTGTTCGTTGAATCCACGCACATGGAATCGTGCGGCGTTCGGCCGGCCGTGCACGACCTGGTGGAAGGCTCTCGCATAGCCGTGAAACGCCATCACCACGTCGACATCATCGGTGAACAGCTCGGCGAAGCTCTCGGGACTCAGCGCGTGCGGGTGGAACGGCGCGGGACTCATCGCCAGCAGGTCCACGACGTTGACCACGCGGAAGCGCAGATCGGGGACGTGCTCGCGAAGCAGGGCGGCGGCGCCGAGCGTCTCCAAGGTCGGGATGTCGCCGGCGCAGCCGAGCACCACGTCCGGCTCGCCGTCACCGTGGTTTGACGCCCAT